>JAYYEE010000118.1:0-50928 GCA_036160175.1 Planctomycetota bacterium | reverse complement strand
ATCTACTCCACGCTGCGCGCGCACGAGTCGCCGCAGCAACGCCGCTGGCCCCTGCTGACGATCGCGTGCTGCCTGCTGGGTTTCGGCACCAAGGAGACCATGGTCACCGTGATCCCGGTCCTGCTGCTCTACGACTGGGTGCTGATCAGCGGCTCCTTGCGCGGCGCCCTCCTTGCACGCTTGCCGCTCTACAGCATCTTCGTAGCTGTCCTCCTGTACGGCGTCTTCGTCTACTGGCCGAGCACACCGACGAGCCGCGGCGACTTCAAGACCTGGGAGTACGCGAGCAGCCAGCCGGGCGTCGTGCTCGACTACCTCCGCCTCGCGGTCACCCCGTATCCGCTCTGCTTCGACTGGGGGCTGCAGCCAGCCGAGGGGGGCCTCGACGTCGCGCTGCCGTCGCTCGCGCTCGGCGCGCTGCTGGCGTTCACCATCCGGCAGCTGCTGAAGCGCTCTTGGCAAGGCGTCGCCCGCGCGGCGTTCTTCCTCGTCCTCGCGCCGACGTCGAGCTTCATCGTGATCAACGACCTGATGTGCGAGTACCGGATGTACCTGCCCCTCATCGCGGTGATCGCCTTCGGCGTCGCGGGCGGGCGGCGCCTGTGCGCGCGTCTAGAGATCTCGACGAAGCCACTCCTCGCCGTCGTCATCGCCATCCTCAGCGGCCTCTCGATCGCGCGGAACTGGGACTTCCGCAGCGAGCTCAGCGTTTGGGAGTCCACGCTCGACGTGCAGCCTGACAACTGGCGCGCGCACCTCTGCCTCGTGCAGCCCAACCTGGAAGCCGGCGACAAAGAGGGCGCGATGCACCACGCCCAGCGCGCGTTTGATCTCCGACCCGACTTCGAGTCCGGCTGGAAGCTCGCGCAGATGCTCTTTGAGACCGGCGACATGCAGGGCGCGCTCGAGCGCTGCGAGGCGTGCCTCAAGCTGCGCAAGCGCGACCCCAAGGCCCACCAGCAAATGGGTCGACTGTGCCTGAAGATGAACCTGCGCGAGCGCGCCATAAAGGCATTTCGCAAGTCCGTGAGGCTGGCGCCGAAGAACCCGTCGATCCAGGAGGAGTGGGCGCTGAAGTGCCTCGCGCCGACGCTCAAGCTCTACAAGGAGGCCGAGGAGCACTTGCGCAAGGCGCTCGCGCTCGACCCAGATCGGCTCAGCAGGCTGAGCGGGATGGCGCTCCAAGCAGCGTCTAACGGGCAGTCGACGCCGCAACGCGAGCAGGGCCTCCTGCTCGCCAAGCTGACGGTGCGGGCGACCGGCCAACGCGAGCCGATGGCGCTGGCGACGCTCGGACGCATCTACGCCGGGCGCGGCCAGCGACAGGAGGCGCGCCAGGCTTTCAGCACGGCGCTGCGCGTCCCGAAGCTCCGCGCCAACCCGCAGCTGCGGGCGCAGATCGAGCGGGCGCTCGCGTCGATCCCGAACCGCTAACCCCGGCCACCTCCGGGCCTCACCGCGGCAGCGGTAGCAGTCGACAGGCGACGAAAGTGGCCGCGCTATAGCAGAGGTGGAGTTGGTGAAAGACCACGCCGACGACCGCGAATAGCGGGCCGCCGCACCGGAGGAACACGCCCATCAGGCCCGCGTTGGCGACCGCGATGCCCGCCGCGCAGACGAGCCAAGCCCAAAGCGGCGCGAGTCCGAGCGCCGCCAAAGGGCCGCTGACGACGAACGCGAGCGCGAGCAGCGCCTTGAACTTCTCCTTGTGGGAGACGTTCAGGTCGCGGAACGCGCCCGGGTATTGGCGCATCAGGCGGCTCCACGGCGCCGCCCGGCGCATCACGTCGGTGTGCATGACCTGCCACCAGGTCCAACGCTTGAGGTGCTTGCCCCGAATCTCTGGGTCGCGGCGGATCTTCGCGCCCGCCGCCCGGAGGCGACGTCCGAGGTCGATGTCTTCCACGCTCGGGTAGGGGAACGCGTCGACGTCGTACCCCCCGACCTCGTCGAACACGTCGCGCCGGATCGCGCCGAGGCCAGCCCAGAACGTGTCTACGTCGTCGCGCCGCCCCCGGTGACCGAAGTGGTGGCGCAGGTTCATGTAGAGGCTCGCGTATCCGCGATGGTCGGGCGCGTCGTCGTAGCTGCCATAGACGGACCCGACCGCCGGGTCATCGAACGTCGCGCGGACCCGCCTGACGGCGTCGTCGTCCACGACCACGTCCGCGTCGACGAACAGCAGCACGTCGCCGCGAGCCTGCGCGGCGGCCACGTTGCGCGCTAGCGACGGGCCGCTCGCGCGACGATCCGTCGTGACCACCGTCGCGCCCAGCGCGCGGGCGTAGTCGCCGGAGCCGTCGGCCGAGCCGTCGTCTGCCACCAAGACCTCCAGCAGCTGACCAGCGTCCTTCGCCGCGAGCAGCGGCGGCAGGCTACGTTCGAGCTGGTGTTTGCCGTCCAACACCGGGACGACGGCGCTGACGGTGACGCTCACGAGCGGTGCCGGCGCGCGGTGACCGCGTTGGAGATCTTCGCGATCGACGCGCCGATGAGCGCCCCGAGCAGCGCGCCGTAGAGGAGGCCCAGCAGCGCGCCTGTCCAGCTGACCGAGTAGCCGGGCAGGTAGTAGCGCAGCAGCTGCAGGTGCTTGCCCACGTCTTGCCCGCCGCGGAGCAAGAGCACGCTCGTCGCGACGAACAGCGCCAACGCGCCGAACGCCGCGAACAACGACGCCATCGTTCCGGTCCGCAGTTGAACGTATCTTCGCCGCGCGGGTAGTTCGGTCATGGTTGGTGCTTCGTCGTAGGCGGGGGGTCAGGCAGAAGCAACAGCGTGTGCCAACGGAACGGGACTTCGCGCTGCGCGCGCCAAGAAGACCATCGCGACGACCCAGAAGACCGCCTGGGAGACCACGTAGACGTTAGCCAAGGTCGGCAGCCCCAGCCGGCCCAAGTGCGTCCCACCCGGCGCCAGCAGGAAGAGCCCGCCGACCAACGCCAGCCACGCCGCTACGGCGCGCGCGCGGGGAGCTTCGGCGACGCGCGCGCAGCGGATCAGCGCGACGAGCGGCATGAGCAGCAGCACGTCGTCATACCAGCCGTGATACGAAGCAAAGCGCGCGACGATCGCGGCCACCCCGAGCAAAATCAGCACGTCGGCGCGGCGGCGCATGAAGACCCAGGCCCCGAGCAGTAGTAGCGGCGCCGGCGACAGCATGCGGATCCAAGCGCCTTGGCCGAGCGCGATCAGGACGCTGTGCAGGTTGATCCCGGTGATGCTCGAGCCTTTGGCGAGTGGCATCGCGCCGCCGCCGACGGAGGCGCCATATCGTACGCCCGCGGCGGCCCGGCTCAGCCACTGCTCGATCAGGTCGACGGGGCCATGTGGCTGCGCGGCGCACGCTGCGACGGTCAGCAGCGCGTAGCCCGCGACTACGAGGCACGCCGCGCGGAAGCCGCCCGGGATGAGCAGCGGGATCCAGAAGAAGTACGCCGACATGGAAGGCTTGACGAGCGCCACCAGCATCAAGGCCGCAATCGACAGGTCCCGGCGCCAAGACCGCGGCGCGTCGGCGACTAGCATCACGCCCGCGCCGACGCAGGCGACGACGAGGATCGACAGCTGGCCGTTGCCGACGCTCGCGCCGATCGGGTAACTCGCGAGCGGTAACACCCAGAGCAGGCGGCGCCGAGACGCGTCGAGAGCGCCGCTGTGGCGCGCGACCAACGCACACAGCCACGCGGTCGATAAGATGGTCGGCGCCAGCCAAAAGACGCGCACGAACCCAGTGCTCGACCAGCCGAGCAGCGGCCACAGCACGAGGTAGCTCGCCGGCGGATACACCGCGTCGACCCGCGTCTCGTAGATTGCGACGCCGCGGAACCACTCCTGACACTCCCCGTGGCGCAGGAGGAGGTCGACCGCGCCCTTGGGGGCCGCCTGAAACAGGAGTCGCCAGGTCTGGTAGCCGAGCCAAACGAGCGCGAGGAAGCCCATCGCGGCGAGCGCGACGTTGAGCCACCGAGCGCCGCCGAACCTGACCGGCGGCTGCGGACCTCGTGTTGCGGGAGAGTTCATCGGACGTTCGTCATCTAGCTGCATCGATCGCGAGGGGTCGGCACATCGTATAAGGTCGGAGCACCCCGATGGCGACCGACAAAGAACCGTCTGAAGGAGCTGCGCCGCCCCAGGTCGACGAGGCCGGTCGCCAAGTCAGCTTCACGGTGCTCGCTAGCGTCGCCGGCATGGCGCTCCGCTATGTCGCGGCGGTGCTGACGACGCGCATCCTCGGGGTCGCGCTGTTCGGGAGCTACGTGCAGGCGCAGACCATCGCGCAGCTGCTCAGCATGACCGCGACGCTCGGCTTGGTGCCAGGCGTCGTGCCCTCGGTCGCTCGGGCGCGGCTCGATGACGACGCCCCGAGGCTCCGCGCCGTCGTGCGCGCGACCTGGGTGGTCACGCTCGTCGCCTCCTTGATCACGGCGATCGCAGTCGTGCTGCTCGCGCCATGGCTCGCGCGCGCCGTCTACGACGACCCCGCGCTCGAACCGATCCTGCGCTGGTTCGGACCGATCATCGTCCTCACGGCCGTCATGCTCGGGTCCCTGGCGATCGCCCAGGGGTTCAAGGCGATGCGCGCCCACGCGTTGATCGAGAAGGTCGTGACCGTCGTCGCGACGCTCGCCGGCCTGGCTGCAGCGTGGTGGTTTGAGCTCGGCTTGACAGGCGTCCTCGCCGCGACGTTGCTCGGTCCAGCGACCGGACTCGCATGCAGCGTCGGCTTCGTGAACGCCCGCGTCCCAGGGGCGCTCAGCGCGGGGGCCCCGACGGCGCCGTTGCCGGCGTGGCCGCTGATCCGCACCTGCTGGCCGCTGCTCGGCTCCGCCCTGGTCGCGTTCGCGCTCTCAAGCGTCAACATCGTGCTGCTCGGCGTGCTCAACGAGCCGTTCGAAGTCGGCGTCTACGGCGCGGCGGCCCGCATGCTCCCGGTCGTCTTCATCGTTCATCAAAGCGCCGCCCAGCTCTTCTACGCTCACGCCAGCGAGCGCTTCGTCGCAGGCGACATGGAGGGGCTCAGCGCCTTGTACAAGCGGACTGGGCGGTGGTCGATTTGGTCCGCGACCGGCGCCGCGCTCATGTTCGTTGTTTGGGGGGGCGAGATCCTCGGGTTGTTCGGGCCAGAGTTCACGGCAGGTGGCCCGACGCTCGCGATGCTCGCGCTTGGACACGCGTCTACAGCCATGACTGGGTCGTGCGGCAAGGCGCTGATCGCGATGGGGCGCGTCCGCCAGAACATGATCAACGTGATCGTGATGCTCAGCCTCAACACCGCGCTCAGCCTGCTCTGGATCCCCGAGCACGGCGCGTATGGCGCGGCGTGCGCGACGATGGCCGCGCTCACCGCGGTGCGGCTCGCGCAAGCCGCCCAGGTCTGGTGGTCGTTCGGGATCCACCCTTGGTCGCTCGACAGCGGCGTCGCGCTGCTCGCGGCAGGCGCGATCTGTGCGTTCGCGCAGCCGATCCACGACGCGCTCGGCGGGATCCTGGGATGGGTCGGCGCGCTCCTGGCGCTCGCGGCGGGCTGGCTAGCCCTCTACGCCATCTTCGGGCTCGGACCTGAAGACCGCGCCTCGCTCCGTCGCCTGCTTCATCGAAGCCGCTGAGGGCTACGCGTGGTCGCCGCGTGACTCGCGGTCGCGGCGACGCTCGGCGAAGAAACCCAGCGCGTTCGGCAGCTGTGAGAACAGCAACAGGGCCGCGATCCGCAGCCGCTGCGGCGCGTCGCGGTACCGAAATGGCGAGCGCACGAGGTCCAGGTAGAACTTCGCGCGCATGTTCCAGACGCCGCGGCTCGGGTTCTGGTCGGTCGGGTCCGCGCGCAGGCCCTGCGCGCAGTGATACTGATACGCGCCCCGGCCGTAGCGAAAGTGCTGTTGCCAGAACCGCTTCGCGCTCAGGTCGTGGTAATGGTCGACGACCGCGTCCGGCACCCAGACGAGATCGCGGCCGTCCTCCACCAGCCGCCGACACATGTCCCGGTCTTCGCCGCCAGCTAGCGGGAACCCCTCGTCGAAGCCCTCAAGACGGCAGAAGACGTCGCGCTCGAGCGCGAAGTTGTTCGACGCGAAGAACGGCTCCCCGCCGGCCTCCTGGCCGCGCGCGGTGATGTAGGTGACGAGGGCCTGGCTCGCGCTAGACCAGAGGTTCTCGGCGAGCGCGTTGACGGTGCGGCCGCCGACGACCGCGCCTGGCGACGCTCTGAGGGCCGCGTCGAGGCGGCGCGCCCAGTCGGGCCGCGGCCTGCAATCGTCGTCCGTGAACGCGATCAGGTCTCTGGTCGCGCGCTGCGCGCCTAGGTTCCGCGCGACGGCCGGGCCGCTGTGGGGTTGATCCAGCCACACCAGCTCTAACGAGTCGAAGGTCCGTCCACGCAGCGCGTCGAGCTCCTTCGTCGGTCCTCCATCCTCTACGACCACGACCTCAAGCGGGCCGTGCGGATACTCCGAGGCCGCGAGCGCCGCGAGGCACCCAGCGAGCCGCTCGGGTCGCCGATGCGTGGGGATCACGACCGACAGGCCGC
Organism: Planctomycetota bacterium; assembly: GCA_036160175.1. GTDB lineage: Bacteria > Planctomycetota > UBA1135 > UBA1135 > UBA2386. Next base: position 44,405 of record JAYYEE010000118.1, on the reverse strand, counting down.
GGCTCATCTGACGGCCCCTGACGCCGACAGCGGACCCAGCCGACGGCCGCGTCGACTCGAGCTCGTCGACATGCGCCTCACGCCAGCGGTTCTCTGGGCGAGAGCCGGTTGTAGGCCCACGCGAACACGCCGCCGACGAGCGCGCCCAAGACGGCGCCGTAGATGAGGCCCAACAGAGCGCCCCCCCAGCTGACCGAGTATCCGGGCAGGTAATTCGCGAGCAGCGCGATGTCCATCGACCCCGGCGCCTGCTCGCGCCCGAGGTGCAGCATGGTGGCGATCCACAAGATCGAACCGCCGAGGATCGCGCAGGTCGTCGCCATGATGCGCGAGCGCATCCTGGCGATCGCGTGACCGATCAATTCACGTTCGGATGGGCTCATCGCTCTGAGTCTCCCCTGGCGAGAGAGTCGGGTGACGCCGCCGCAGCGGCGATGAGGGTCTTCAAGCGGCGCTCTTCCCGGCCGACGATCGCGTTCGCCAGCTTGCCGATCAGCCACCCGTGAGCGAAGCCCACGGCCGCCGCCTCGAAGAAGCCGATCACCGCTCCCGTCCAGCTGACGCTGTATCCGTAGAGGTAGTTGCCGAGAACCGAGAGGTTGTGGCCGACCCCTTCGCCGCCGCGCAGCAGCAACACCGCCGTCGCGAGGAACAGGCAGACACCGGCGACCACCGCGACCGCGACGCCGAGGGCGACAGGGTCGTGGCGCGCGAAGGTGGCGTCGAGCACCTCGTCGATCTCGCGCTCGCTGACGCGGCCCGGGACTAGGCGCTCACCCGTGGCGCCACTGCCTTGCTCCGTCCGCTTCTCCTCGTGGTAGTCCTGCTCGACGTTCACAGCCCAGACGTCGTGCTCCTCGCCGGCGATGTTCCTCGCCGCGAGCACGCCAGACATCATCGAGTGGTCCTGGTTGTTGTAGCGGTGCTGGCCGTTTCGACCGACCAGCTGCAGGTTCTCGAGCTTGCCGAGATACGCGCGGAGCTCCTCGAGCGCCTCCTTGTAGACGTCGTCGTAGACCGGGTAGGCCTTCTTCTCGCGGATCACGCAACCGCCTTCGACCGTCCCCGCGGGGATGAGCTTGAGCTGCTCGCACTCCTTGGTCGCGAGAGCGACGAGGTCTTCGTCCGACATCGTCCAGAGGTCATCGCCCTCCTGGACGAAATACTCGAGACCGAGCGCCGTCTTGCTCTGGTCCGGCACCATGTCCGGGCTCCAGTTCTTGTAGTTCTGGATGCGGCCGACCTTGACGTCAGGGGCGTGGATATAGATCCAGTTGTCCGGGAACAACTCGGCGGCGTCAACGATCACCGCGACCGTCAGGAAGTCGCGGTACCGGAGGCGGTCGTTGGCCGCGATGATCTCCGGCGGCGGCGGCGGATCCAGCGCGCGCAGCAGGTCGCGCACCGGCATCGTCGAGACGAAGTTCGGGGCCTCGACCTCTTCCTGGCTGCCGTCCTTGCGCGTCACCGTCGCGGAGAGCACGCGCGTTCCATCATGCCGCAGGCGCGTGACCATCGCGCCAAGCTCGACCGAGTTGCCCTGCGCGCGCAGCTTGTCTGCGCAAGCACGCCACATCTGACCTGGACCAAAGCGCGGGTACTGGAAGCGCTCGATCAGCGTCGTGATCACCTCCTTGCCGCCCTTCTTGCGGGCCCCGAGGAACGCGTTGATGACCGCAGCGCGCAGGTCGAGGTTCTTGATCCGCTGCGCGGCCCACTCCGCGCTGATTTGATCGCACGGAATGCCCCAGACCTTCTCGGTGTAGGTCTTGAAGAAGATCTGGAACAACCGCTTACCGAAGCGGTTCGAGACCCACTGCTCGAAGTTCCGCTCTTCTCGCGACGGGAAGAAGGACGCCCGCAGGTAGCTCATGCCGATGCGGAACGACTCGAACAAGCCGAGCCCCCGCAGCGCGTTGAGCGGCTTGAGCGGGTAGTCGAACATCTTCCCGCGGTAGAAGATGCGAGACAGGCGAGGCCGGCTCAGGAACTCGTCGCCGAGGATCTCGAGCCAGAGCTCTTGGACGTAGTCGACCTTGGTGAAGAAGCGGTGGCCGCCGATGTCGAACCGGTAGCCCTTGTATTCGCAGGTCTTGGACAGCCCGCCGACGTCGTCGCCCCCTTCGAGGACGAGCGACGACTTGCCGTACTTACCAAGCTCGTATGCGGTGGTGAGGCCAGCGGGGCCGCCGCCGACGATCAAGCAGTCAGCCTTGCTACTCATGCGGGTAGCTCCTGCCTCGCTGAGAACAGAGACTGCCCAGCAGATGAGAGCACGGTCGTTTGGACATGCACGGCGTCATCATGACTAGACCTCGCGGACCCGCAACCAAAAGCCGCGCCCGGGAATAACGCCTGTGGTGATCGGATTTCCTAGCGCTTTGATGCAACGGGAACTCGGAAGGCCCGCTAATGACGCCAGTTCCGCTGCGGCCATGCCGCGCGCAGGCGATCCGCCCTAGAATCCGGTACGACCATGAATCCCCACGCTCCAAGCTCACAACCCCACGACAACGCCCCGTCCGCGCCCGCCTCGCGGACGCTGCGCGCCGCTACCGCGCTCGCGCTCGCCTGCGCCTTCACGTTGCCCTCCTGCACGGTCGGCAGCGCGCGAGAGATCGACACGCAGCAGCACCTGAGCGGCCTCGACCTCCATCACCTCAAGCAGCAGGCAGAGCCGCTCTCTGCGGAGAACACTGAGACCATCGAGGGGCGGATCTCGGGCCTGCCATTCGGCTTCGCGCCGCTGGCCACCGCCAGCTTCGACACGTCGACTTCCCTGCACCGCGGGGAGGTGCAGCTCAACGAAGAGGAGGAGGCCCTCGCGCCGATCAGCGGCTACGAGCACCGGAGCGGCGGGGCCGTCGCCTTGGGCGCCGCGCTCTACAACCAGCGGATCGGCAGCTGGGACCCCGACGGCGCGCTCGTTCGCTGGCAGTCTTCCTTCGGCGTCGGCTGGGGGCTCGTCTTCTCTTACGAGCGCTCGGGAGACTCGCCTGGGCTGGCCAACCACCGCAGCGCCAAGTTCCTAAGGGGGCTGCTCGGCTACACGGGCGACGAGCACCAGAGCACGCTCCACCTGCTCTGGCTGCCGATCCCGATCTGGTAGCAGGCGCCCTCGGCGAGAAATAATCCCGAGGGCACGTCACAGCGAGCGGGCGTCGTGCATAGGCAGGGTGTGAATCCATTACCCGCCGCCCTCTTAGGCGGCGCCAACCTGCCTGATGACCATGAAGACCTCCGCCACTCTCCTCCTCTCGCTGTGCTGCCTGTTGGCGTCGTGCGCGGGCGGCCGCGCTCGCTCGCTCCATGTCGAAGGTGACCTCTGCGATATCGACCTCGACTACCTCAAGACGAGCGCGAAGCCGACGCACACCAGCGGCACCGACGAGTTCGAGCAGGAGTTTGCCTGCCTGCCCATCTGCTTCGCGCCGCTGGTCGCCACCACGACCAGCAACGCCGAGCTCTACCACCGAGACCGCCAGACCGAGCCCGAGAGCGGCGACGGCGCCGACTACCTGCACCTGCTCTGGATCCCGATCCCGCTCAACTAGCCGAACTCAGCGCTTGTCGCCGCCGCCTTCGGCTTCAGGCAACGAGAACGAAGCCGGCAGCGACTCTTCGCCCTTGGTCTGCTCGGACCAGGGCGCGTTCTTCAGCGTGACGGGCCCGACCTCGCGCAGCTCGTCGGTCCGGCGGTGCTTCACCAGCAACGTGCAGGTGTCGCCGCCGAGGCGCGAGCTGACCAGCATCTGGAAGTGGGGGCCGTTGAGCACGTCGACGCCGTCGACCTTCATGATGACGTCGCCCTTGCGCACGCCGGCCTTGGCGGCGGCGCCGTCCTTGGGCGTACCCGTGACCTTCGCGCCCGGACCGAGGTGCTTGGAAGACAGCTGCACGCCGAGCCACGCCCGCTGCAGGATTTGGCCGGCCTTCATGCGCTCGAGCAGCGGCGCGATGTCCGCGATCGTGGTGGCGAAGCCGATCCCCGAGTCGTACCACTCGACGCCCGCGTTCCGACCTGAAGGCGAGAGCGGCACCGCGACGCCGAGCACGCGGCCGTAGATGTCGACGACCGCGCCGCCGTAGTTCGCGGGCGACGTGTAGGCGTCGACCTGCAGCGCGCGACCGTAGATCCGGTCCTTGGCGCTGACGATGCCCAGGTGCACGGTCGGCTCCTCCTGCGCGAACGTCCGGCCGAGCGCGAACGCCCACTGGCCCACCCGCACGTCTCGTGGCGGCACGAAGGTCGGCACCGTCAGCCCCTCAGCGTCGATCTTGACCAGCGCGACGCCGCGGCTCGTGTCCTCGCCGGCGCGCTGCGCGGTGAACGTGCCCTTGCCCGGCACCGTGACCAGGACCGTCGTCGGGTCGAGGTTGAGCGCGAACCGCGAGATCAGGATCCACCCGTCCGACGTCAGGACGACGCCCGACGTCTTACCCTGCGCCTGCTGGAACCCGCCGGCGACCAGCGGGAGCTTGGGCTTCTTGCGCTCGCCGTCTTCGTCGTCGGGGTCCTTCTTCTTCGGTTTGGGCTTCGGCCGCGGCCGCGGCGGCGCCGGGCCATCCATCGGTCCTTCTTTGCCCATCAGGCGCCGCGTCCCGCCGAAGGTCTCGACGGTGACCACGAACGGGCCAGCCTTCTTCAGCGCGGCCTGCAGCACCGGCTCCAACTGGACGAACTCGTCGTCGCGCTGGGCGCAGAGCGGCAGCGACAACGCGCTCGCTACGATCAGCGCGACGACCCTCACTTCTTCGGCTCCTCTGCGAGGGTCATCTCGCCCGTCATCACGCGGGCGCCGCGCTTCCACATGACCTTGACCGTGTCGCCCGGCTTGTACTTCTCGAGCACGCGCCGAAACTCCGTGCAGCTGCGGACCGAGAAGTCGTCGATGCGCACGATGAGGTCGTCGATGCGCAAGCCGAGCGCGCGCGCAGGCGATCCTCGCTTGACGCGCTCGACGTACGCCGGCGGGGACTTGCGGCCCGCGGACTCGAACAGCTTGACCCCGGTCCAGACCGGGACGTTGGCGACCTCGACCTCGACGCGCGCCTTGCCGAGCACCATCTCCTCAAGGTAGGGCAGCAGGTCGCGCGACGGGATCGCCGCCGACAGCATCGTGTTGGTCTCCTTGCTGTCGAGCAGGCGCATGTTGAGCCCGATCCAGCGGCCGTCGAGCGTGAACAGTCCGCCGCCGTAGTGGCCCGGGTTGTTGCACGCGTCGGTCAGGATGATGTCGCCGTCGTACTTCACGTCGGCCATCCGGTAGCGCAGCGCCGTGTTCGCCGTCCCGACGACGACGCCGAAGGTCGCGCTGACCTTCTCAGAGAACTCTGCGAGCCGGAAGCAGTTGCCCAAGCTGACGACGAACTGGCCGTTGCGGCGCCGAGCGGTCTCCGCGCTCGGGGGCCACAGCGGCTGGAGCGGGCCGTCGACGTCCTCTGCGCTGATCTTGAGGATGCGCACGCCGAGCTTCTCGTCGGCGGCGTAGAGGGTCGCTGGATGCACCGAGCCGTCGTAGAGCACGACGCGCGTGCGGCCCTTCTGCAGCAGGACTTGGTCCAGCGTCAGGATGTGGCCGCGATCACTCACGATCACGCCGGTAGCGTAGGGCTTGATCGTCGCGAGGCCCGACGCGCCGAAGACCTTGACCACGCTGGGGAGCAGCTTGTCGATGGTCTGCTCGACTCGCGTCTTGGGCGCGCGCTCGTCGAACGAGTACGCTTCGCCATAGTCGATCGCGCGCGGCGCGGCTTCGCCCTGCGAGGGCAGCGCGAGCGCCAGCGAGAGCGCGAACAGCAACGCGCGCATCACTTTCCTCCCTGCTGATCGAACTCACCGAACTCCCGCGCGCCGGCCGTCCAGCCGGGCTCGAGCGCACCGTCCACGACGACCCGCAGCTGCTCGCCGCGCACGTGGTAGGCGACGTGCGCCTTACGCATCGGGTCTCGGTAGGCGTAGCCCGCCGGGGTGCCGTCGAGCAGGAACCACGCCTCGCAGTCGCCCGCGCCAGGGATCGCGAAGCGGTAGCCAGGCCGGCCGAGCACGTGCACGCCGCCGATCAGCAACGCGCCCTTCAGCCGCTCGCGCAGCTCGCTGCGGCGCCAGAGCATCGGGTTGGCGGCGAGCTCGCGGCGCATGCCTTCGCGCTCGTCGACGGTCATCTCGACGACGCCGCCGCTGGCGTCTTCGCCGGGGACGAAGACGAGGGCGGCGCCGTCTCCAAGGCGCGCGTAGGACACGCCGGCGACGTCAAGGACCACGCGGTCGCCGAAGGCCATGAGCCCGAACGTGTCGCCGGTCGGGCCGCGCCGCGACCACTTGACCACCGGCCCTTCTTCGGCCGCTGCAGGCTGCGCCGCCCAGGCGTCGACCAGCTGATCGGTGACGATCCGCCGGTCGACGCGGCTGCCCAGCCGCGCGTCGTCGCCCGTGCCGTCGCGGCTGGAGCCGGTGTCGAGCGTGGCCAACTGGACCGTGACCTCCCGCTCGTCGCCGAACCCGCCGTCCTCGAGCAGCGGGCGGTGTCGCAGCGTCACCCAGGTCCCTGCAGGCAGGACGCCGACCATCGTCGCGAGCTGGTTGGCTGAGCGCACGTCGACGCCGTTGAAGCGGGTGATCTCGTCCCCGAGCCCGACGCCGGCGGCGGCGGTCACCGAGTCCTGAAACATCTGCTGGACGAAGACGCCGCGGCGCTTCTCCTTGCCCTCACGCGAGGTCATGAACCACGCGCTCATGTCGAGCGTGCCGTGCTCTGCGTGGCGACCCGCGACTAGCTCACCGAGGAAGTTGCGGATCTGGTTCGACGCGATCGCGAAGCCGACGCCGACGTTGACGCGGCCGCGGTCGCCGATCGAGATGCGGCCGTTGATGCCGATGACCTCGCCGCGCTCGTTGAACAGCGGGCCGCCGGAGTTGCCCGGGTTCACGGGCGCGTCCACCTGGATGCAGTCCGGGTAGACGAGCATGCGGCCGCCTTGGCCCTCCTGGTATCGGTGGGTGCCCGAGACGATGCCGAACGTCACGGTCGGCTTGAAGTCCGTCGCGAGCAGGAACGGGTTGCCCATCGCGAACACCGTCTCGCCGACCAACACTTCGTCGCTGTCCCCGAGGTCGCAGTAGGGCCACGTCTGGCCGCTCTCCTTGGGGAGCATGCGGATCACGGCGAGGTCACTACCGGGGTCGATCCCGAGCACGACGCCCTCGTAGAGCCTTCCGTCCGGGAGCCCGATCTTCTTGTTCTTGTAGTGCGCCTTGCCCGCAGGCAGGTGCTCGCGGCGCCAGCGCTCCTGCCACTGCTGGATCGCGACCGCCTCGTTCCACTGCTTGCCGGCGTCCGCGGTCTCGGGGTCGTAGCCGGCGCGCAAGTCGGCGAGCACCGACGCGGGCGGCTCCGGCGGCTCGGGCGGTCGGTAGTCCTTGTCCGGCTCCCCGACGACGTGATAGTTCGTCAGCACCAAGCCAGCTGGGTCGAAGATGACGCCGCTGCCGCCGCCGGGCGCGTCCATCGACATCACGGAGCACACGGCCCGCGAGCAACGCTCGATCACCGCGACGCGGCGCGCCTCCGCAGCGGCGACCGCCGCGGCAGGGTCCTGCATCGAGCAGCAGATCATCGCAGCGAGCAAGGTCATGAGGTGGGTGGGGCGAGGCTGCGTCGCAGACTACCGCTGCACGACACGCGCATCGGCGAACGCGCAGAAGTCGCCGAGGTCGTAGTTCTTTCCGAAGTCGACCTCGATGGTCAGCGTCTTTGCCTTGTTCAGCGCGACGCGCAGCTCCTGCGGCGGCTGCTCGAGCCTCATCGGCTCAGACTCGAACGTCTTCACGCCGTCGACGTAGACCCGAAAGACCGCGTGGGCCGCCGGGCCGCCCCGGTCGTCGATGCCGATGGCCGCCTCGAAGACGTCGAAGCGGCCGTCCAGCGTGTAGGTGAGCCGCGTGCGCGGCACGAGGCCAACGCCGCGGTCATAGCGCCGCCCCGCCAACACAAAACCAGGGCCGGCCGCCGAGCGGTTGTTGTGCCATGGCCACGTTCGATCGAACGCGGGGGTCTGCTCGACCGCTGGGGTCAAGTCTGTGAGCCAGACGAGCTTGTCGCTCGAGACCTCCAGCTTATGCAGGCGGCTGACGGGGACGTCGAGGACGCATCCCTCGTCAAGCCGGCAGCGCAGCCGGGCTTCGAGGCTCAAGAGCCGACCTTCAATGCGTTCGCCCGTCGTCAACGTGACCACCGTGCGTGGACGCCCCTGGCGATCGGGGGCGAAGCCCGTGTTCTGCCCGAAGACGACGCCGGCGAACCCCTCGAGGCCGAACTCATATTCTTCGCCACGTAGCAAGAAGTCGACCGCGTCCGCGCGGACCGCTGTGAGCGTCACCATAGAACGCTGCGCTTTGCCATCGCCGACGACGTAGATGACGTCTTCGTTGGCCGGGGGCGCTGCGAGGTCTTGGTCGAAGAGCGCTGGCTTCGGGCGCATCAGCCCGCCATGACGAATCGCGCGCAGCGTACCGATCGGCAGCTCCAAGACCTCGCCGCAAGGCAGCGTGACAAGCAGCACCGATGGCTTGGAGTCCGCGCTGGCGCGGCCAGAGATCTTCTTCGCCGGCAGGACCGCGCCAGAACGAAGCCAGACCTGGTGCTCTGTGCGCACGGTCCGAGCTGCCTGACCCTCAGGCTCGAACGCGACGAGGTCCGCGACCCCGACCTCGACCTTGCCACCCTCGGTCATCACCTCCGCGCGACCGCCATCGGACACGGTCAATGCGCCGGTCAGCGCGCGGCCGTCGATCGTGCGCACGACGCCCCTCGCCTGGCCGCTCAACGTCGCGCACACCAGTACGCAGCCGATCAGCGCGCGCGTGGTCGGGGATGCGCTCACTTGCGGTCGGCCTTGCCGAGCTTCTTGTAGTACTCCTCGAGCATCTTCCGATACTGCGGGGGCATGGTGTTCTGCACGTCCGCCATGATCTTCTTGCGCTCGCTGTCACGCATGTCACCCCAGCGGTCCGCGAGCGACGGGCGGTTCTTGAGCTCGCCGACGCTGCCCTCGCCTTCGGGCAAGGCGCTGTTCGCCGCAGGGTTGCTCGAGGGGCCGTTGCCGGACGGCGGGCCTGACGACTGGTTCTCCATCTCCTCGAACATCTCGATCAGCTGGTCGAGCTCTTCGATGTAGGTCTCCTGGTCGAGCTGGACGGGCTTGTCGGTCTTCTTCTTTCGCAGGTCCCGCGTCGTCTTCTTCATGCCGTCCGCGAGCATGTGCAGCCGGCTCTCGCGCTGACGCTCGAGCTCCAGCACGCGCTGGTGCGCGGCGGAACGAAGCCGCTCGCTCGCCCCGGGGAACCACGCGAGGAACGCGCGGAACCGCGGGATCGCGGCGTCCAGCATCGGCACCTCCGCCAACGACTGGGCGTAGAAGTAGGCCACCTCGCCGTCGAGCGGGGACACGTTGACGTTGCGCGACAGATACTCGTTGAGCACCTCGATCGCGCGCTCAGGGTCGTCGCTGTCGAGGAAGAAGCGCGCGAGGTGGTAGCGAGCGTGCGCTTGGAGCACGGGCGACTCGGCGTCGACCAGCACCTTGGTGAGCATCAGCGCGGCCTTTGGGTCGCCGTCCTCGGCCGCCAACACCGCCTCGCCAAACGCCGGAGAGACCTTGCGCAGCAGGTCGTCGCCGGCGCGCGCGGCGCCGAGCTCTTCGACCTCCTCGGCGAAGGTCTTGAGCTGCAGCCGCGTGCCACCTAGCGCGCGCACAGCCGCCTCGTACTTGGCTTGGTCGAACGGCTTGAACGGGTTCTGCACCTGGACGGGCGTGACCTTGGGCATGTGCGCCTCAGGCAGCACGCCTTCTCCTGGCAGCTGCACTTGGGCGCGAGCCCCAGCGACGAGCCCGACCGCGACGAAGAGCGCGATGACGCGTTGTGGACGCATCAGGTGTCCCCCTCGCCCTCGTCTTCCTTGCCGAGCTTCTCGGCGAGGCGGCGCATCAGCTCTTTGACCCGATCCTGCTTCTTGGACACCTGGTCGTAGTCTGCCTGCTTCGCGCCGTCGTCAGCGCCCAGCGCCTCGACCTGCTTGGTCTTCTTGTTCACGCGCTCTTGGAGGAACTTCAACATCTTGAGCTCTGCCGACACGGGCACGAGCGGCGGGTTCTTCCCGCCTCAAGTACCCGTTCAACCTCCGCCTTCTTTCTTCTCGATCGTCCGTCGCAGCGCGTTGATGAGTAGTTCGAGGAGGTCCTCGACGTCCTTCTGCGCCTGGTTCATCCCCGCGCCAGTGCGCCGCGCTCGCAGGCCGACGCCCACGTCGTGGAGCTCATCGCGGAGCTGCTCGACCATCGGCGGGAACACCGCCGTCGTGCCGTCCTCCTCGAGCAGCTTGAGCGCGTCGATCGTCTCGAGCTCGAGCTCACCCTCACCCTCGGCCAGCGCGTCGATCTTGCTCACGAGCGCTGCCGGCAGCTGACCGTCCGCGGTCAGGATGTTCTTGCGCGAGGCGTCGACCGTCTTGGTCATGATGGTCAACTCGCGCTGACGCGCGAGCATCGCCGTGAAGCGCTCCTCGAGCGCGCGCAACACCTCGTCCTGGAGCTGCTGCCGCAGCTGCTTGAGGGCCTCTTCGAGCGCCTCCTTGGCGGCCTCGAGGTCGTCCTTGGCGTCCTGCTGCTTTTGCTTCGCAGGCTTGAGCTCCTTGAGCTGCCCGGCGGCGGCGCGCTGCTTCGGCACCGCCTGCTGCACCTTGTTCTTGCCAGGCGTCGGTTCGCCCTCGGCGCCCTGCTCGCCCTGCTCCGCCTTCTCCATGTCCTTGGCCAAGGTGTCGGTCGCCTGCTGGGTCTGCTCCTGCTTCTTGGCGAGCTCGTCGAACGGCAGCTTAAGCAGCTCGCGTCGGGCCTCTTCGGCCATCGCGTCGAGCTCCTTGATCGCCTGGTCGAGCGCCTCGATCGCCTGGTCCTGATCCTTGAGCGCCGACTCTGGCTGCTTGTCACCGAGCTGCTGCTGCGCCTTGCCCATGGACTCGGCCGCCTTGCCCGCGCTGCTGCTCGATGCGCCCCCCGACGGCGCACCCTCGGTCTGCTTGGGCGTGGACGGCTCGCCGTCCTTGGACGCGGCCGCCTCCTTGAGCTCGGCGTCTTTCACGTCGAGGTCGCGCAGATCCTTTGACAGTTCGTCGGCTGCTGACTTCAGCTCGCCTTCCCGCCGCTCGAGCGGCGCGGTCTGGCCCTCTGCGGCGTCGAGCGGTAGCTGGTTGGTCTGGTCACGCAGCGCTTGCTGCTGGCTGCGGAGCTCCTCCGCCCGCTGGCGCTGCGCCTCGATGTTCTCTAAGTGCTTCTGCACGGCCTCGGCGCGCGCGGAGTCCTCCTTCTCTTGCTGCTGCTCCTCGGTGAGCTCGTCGACTCGATCCTTGAACCCCTCGAGCTGATCGATCCGTTCGAGCAGCTTGCGGAGGTCCCCGTTGCGGTTCTGCAGCAGCTCGAGCAGCGCGCGGAGGTCCTCGCGCAGCTTGCCCATGAGCACTAGGCCCTCGTCCCAACGCTCCTGCTTGAGCATGGCGCCGGCGAGCTCCAGCCGCTGGTGCAGCTGCTTCTCTTGCACGTATCGCAGGCCCGCGCCCAACAGCTTGCTCTCCTCCGGCTCGTCCTGCTGGAGGACGACCATGAGCTTCTGCATGCGGTCGGTCAGCTCCTTAAACTTGCCCTCCGCGAGGAGCTGCTTGCTCTGGGCCGCGGACGGCGGATCTTGCTGGGCGCGCAATGGCGAGCACGTCGGCGTCAACGCCGCCATCAGCAGGGCCGTCAAGACGGCGACAACTCTTGGAATCATGGGCACCTCAGTGGGTCGACCCTGGGCAGGGCCGGTTGTGCAGGGTCGGGGTTCTCGGTCGCTCGGTCGTCACTTCTTCTTCGGCTTCTTCCGCTGGAAGAGGCTGTCCTCACGATCCTTGATCCGTCGTTTGACGTCGGAGATCGCGTCCGTCTCCAGATTAATCACATTCCGGAGTTCTTCGAGTAGGGCGGCCAGGGTCTCGGCCTGCTCCATCGCCTTGATGATCTCGGCGAGGCGACGGCTGATGTCCTTATAACCATCTATTGCAGCTTGCCTTAAGGACTCCTCGCCGGTGTTGACGAAGTCGCTCACCAGGCGCGCCGTCGACGGGAATGCTTCCTTCGCGAGCTGCTGCAGAGGGGCGGTGATCACCGCCTCGATCTGTCGGACCTTGTTGTCCTCGATCAAGCGGTTGTTCTCGAGCTCCCAGAGGATGCGCTGGTAGGCCTCCCCAACGAACCGCACGCGCCGCCCGAGCGCTTGCTGCCGGCGGGCGTAGACGCGGAACTTGGCGGCGGCCTGCTGCTGCTTGTCCCCGGCCTCGCGCGGGTTGACCGTCTCGCGCAGCTCGATCGTCCCGGACGCCTCTGCGTTGGCGATCTGCTGGAGCTCGCGGCGCTGCTCGATCTGGCGGCGGCGCAGCTCCTCGATCAACTGGTCCCGCGGCACGACCCGGAACGTCATCGCCTCGCCGTAGCCCTGGTGTGGGTCGCCAGGCCCGAAGTTGTCGGTCGCGCCGTAGCGCAGCGAGAACAGCATGCCCGGCCGGATCGGGTTCTCCTTGGAGTTCTGATCGCGCACCTTGTTCCAAGTGAGCAGGTCGACGCTCGCCTCCGCCTCGTAGCGCAGCGCGCTCCGCTGCAGCTGGGCGTCGAAGATCGCCTTCGCGTCGGCCCAGGGCATCTCCGGCAGCGGCGACGTCCCGTCGCCGCGGTCTGCGGGGTTGTCGTCCTGGTAGCGCATCTCCGCCCGCACGGCGCGCAGCCCGAAGTCGTCGCGGACCCGCAGCGCGCCCGGGATGCGGGCCTCGTAGGTGATCGAGGAGCCGATGCCGCGGAGTCGGAAGTCGACGGTCGGCGCCTTGTCCGCGCCGACCCGCAGCAACAGCTTGGGCGGCGCGCCCGCGCCGAGGCTGTCGCGGTCGATGACGTCGACGACCATCAGCCCAGAGTCGGTCGGCGCGAACGTCCCCGCGAACGCGCGCTGGTCCTCGCCGACCGTGAGCGACAGCTTCTCGTCATCACCGAACAGCAAGAAGGCCTCTCGCAGCGGCTTCCTGCTCCGCCCCGAGACCATCAGCTCGGCGCCTGACGGCAGCCACAGCTCGCCCTCAGTCGGCGGCACGTCGTAGGGGTCGCGCTCCATGTACGCGGGGAAGCGGACGCGGATCGCGAGGTCCCCGACGTTCGGGCGCTCGACGATGCGGACGCTGAGCGTGACGGGCAGCGAGTCCCCGCCCTGCACGCTGAGGTCGACGTCGCTGACGACGGAGTCGATCGTCCAGGAGAACTCTCCGTCTCCGGTGAGGCTCATCGGCGCGACGCCCAGGTCGCCGTCGGCGAACGCGTAGTCGACGAACAGCTGGTCAGGGACGACGCCGTCGGCGCGGACGCGCACCGTCAGCGCGTCCCCCTGCGGCAGCCGGACCTCATCGCCGCCGCCGACGAACGAGAGCGCGGTGTAGCGCGGCCAGTCGACGTCGGCCAAGAAGACGTTCCGCGCCGCCCAGGTCCCTAGCGAGGCGCGGTCGAAGCCAGCCCACGCGCTGAAGAACATGATCATCGAGCAGACGCAGAGCGAGAACCGCGTCACGCGCATCGCGTCGACCGCCTGCGCGAACGGGACCGCTTGCAGTCGGTCGCGGAGGTTCTGCACGACCGCGGCCTTCATCTCGCGCGACTCGATCGACGCGGACTCCCCGTCACTGGACAGCTCCTCATCGAACTGTAGCGAGCTGATCAGCTGCTGGTCGAGCTGCGGGCACTGCCGCTCGACGGCGAGCGCGAGCTCCTCGTCGCTCAGGTGCACGCGCATCGGACGCAGCAGCCGCCGCACGAAGACGCGCGCGACCGCTGCGACAAAGACCAACAGCAGGCCAGCGCGGAAGGCCCACTCCAGCCGCAGCAAGCGGTCGACAAGGAGCGTCGACAGCGCGTAAGCGATCAACAACAGCGCAGCCACCCCGACGGCTTCGACCCAGAGCCCATAGCGAACGCGGTCGCGCTGCTTGCGGAGCCGCGCGCGGGCGTCTCGCAGCTCTTGACCGAGCGGTCGCTCGTGCGTCGTCGTCGTGGTCATAGCAGGTTGAAGCGCTTGCGGAGGATCCACTCGATCGACAGCAACACGAGCACCAGCGTGATCGTAGGCCAGCCGTCCCAGAGGGCGTGTGGGGTGCGGAACGTGTCGGTCGCGGAGCGCGACGGCACGTCGTCGAGCGCGCGCAGCAGCGCAGCCGGGTCGTCGAACAGCTGCGCACCGTCCGCGCCCGCGATGGCCGCGAGGTTGCTTCGCTCCATCGGCCCTTGGGACTCGACCTGGGCGGGCACGACCTGGAACGAGAGCTCGACGGCCTTGCCGCTCTTCTCGACGGGTCGCACCCGGTAGGTGCCGAGCTGGGTCGGGCGGTAACGCAGCGAGTAGCTGCCGGGCAACGCTTCGACCGGCGCGAGGTCTACCGTCTCTACGACCTCTCCCTCGCGCTCGACCGCGACGGGGAACGCCGCCGCGATCAGCGGCTGCAGCGAGGCGTCCTTGACCTCGGCGACGAGCTCGACGGCGTCGCCGAGGTCGATCTTGTCGTCGCTGCTGAGCAGGCGCAGCCGGCTGTTGCCCGCTTGCAGGCGGCCCTCGAAGAGGTAGCGGACGCCGTTGATCCAAAAGCGGTTGTAGGCGTCCTCATAGAGAGACCGCCAGCGGTAGGTCTCGTCGGTCCCGAGGAACAACACACGCCCAGCACCCAGCTTCTGCACGGCGATGATGGGCATATCCTCGCCCGCGACGCGGAACTCAGGGCTCGGGTGCCCCGCCAGCGCCGTCGCGATGGGCTTGAGTCCGGCGACGGGGAACCAGAAGTGGAACCCGGGGATCCGCTCCCAGAGCAGGTTGCTGGTGTCCTTGTCGTCGTCCAAGCGCATCAGCTTCGCCCCGATCCCGTCGACGGCGTCTGATGTCAGCCGGTAGCGCCACGGGCGCGGGAACGCCTTGCCGAGCCCGAGCATCTTGCGCTCCGCGAACTCGACGTCTGGCTGAATCGGGAGCAGGTCGGCGATTGGCTGCGTGCTGGCGTTGGGTCGGAGCGCGTCGAGCGTGTGTTGCTCACCCGCGACCCACCACATGCCGCAGCCGCCTTCGACGATGTGCTCGCTGAGCCCCTGGCAGAAGCGGGTCGTCAGCTTGCGCGGGTCCGGGTCGATCAAGACCACGACGTCGTACGGCTCCAGCTCAGCGCGACCTTCGGGGAGGCGCGTGATCCGGACGTCCTCGTTGCCTTCTTGGGGGAAGTTCTCGTCCGCGCTCTGCAGCCAGCAGGTGACGTCGATGGTCTTGTCGCGGATCAACAGGTTGCGCAGGATCTGGAACTCGTGGCTTGAGCCGCCCGCGAGCAGCAGCATGCGGAGGCGCTCCCCGAGGACCTCGACCGCCGCCGTCTTGGTGTGTCGCTCGGCGATCATCGGCTCGCCGTCGGGCGGCAGGATCTCAGTGCGATAGATGAAGCGGCCCGGCGCGTCGCTGGTCAGGTCCTTCCAGAAGATCGGCGCCTGTTGGCTCTCACCGATCTGCACCTGCTGCGTCGCGACCACCGTCTCGGCTCCCTGCTCGTCGACGCGCACGAGGCGCGCGGTCACGGCGACGCCGTCATAGCCTTGCGAAGACACCGTGGCCTTCAGCTCGTAGGGGTCGCGTTGGAAGACCTTCGAGGGCGCCTCCATGCGCGTCAGCGTGATCGTCTGCGTCTCCGAGGGGTCGCCGACGCCGAGCACGAACGTGTGGGGGACCTTGCGCTGCTCAAGCAAGCGCGCGACCTCGGCGCCCTGAGGCCCGGCGGTGCGGCGTCCGTCGGTCACGAGCACGACCGCGGCGATCTCGGCCGGCCGGCTGCGGTCCAGCGCTGTGTGCAGCGAGCCCCCAAGATCGCTCGAGCGGCCGTCGGCGATGAGCTTGTCGAGGTCCAGCTCGGGCGGCGGCGCGTCCGGATCTGGCCCAGCGGGCAGCGGCTCGCCGTCCGGCTCTACTGCCGGCGCCGACGGCACGATCGGGAGGTCCGAGATCGAGCCGGCGAAGCGATAGAGCTTGACCTGGTTCTTGGCGGCGAGCTTCCGCACCAACGCTTGGTCCGCGTGGGCCAGCAGCGCCTTGACGAGGTCCAAGCGAGACCCCGCTGCAGGGTCGTCGACGCCGACCTCGCCCCAAGCCGCCTTCGCAGGCTGGACCTCGTCGCGCCGCCAAGCGTCGACGTGCGTCATCGACTGCGACGTGTCTACCAGCAGGATGGTGTGGCCTTCGCGGACGTCGCGCTCGACCGACACGATGTTGGGCTCGAGCAGCAGCAGCATGACCGCGAGCACGGCGAGCGCGCGCAGCGTCCCGAGCACGAGGCGCTGCCACGCCTTGAGCTGCTTGCCGTCACGACGATAGAGGAAGCCAATGGCGACGATGGCTGTCGCCATACCGAGCAGCACGAGCAAGCCGAGGCCGCCTGCCGGGAAGCTGGCGAACTCAAACTGCAGCTCGGCGCCGGGCTCGACCTCGACGCCGCGCCACACTGCCAACCATCGCAAGATGTCTTCCATGGCGACGCGCCGCTCAGCGGCGACCGAACCTCCACGCGAGCAGGGATTCGAGCAGGAGACCCGCGAGCAACAGCGACGCGAGCAGGGGCCACGCCTCGCCTTCCATCGCCGCGCTGCCCACGCTGCCCTCGTCACGGACGAAGGTCACCACGTCGTGCGACGAGGCCGGGTAGAGCTTCTTGAAGGCCGCTTCGTCGAAACCGACCAGCCGCCCCTCTTCGACCGGCCCGTTCCGCGCGATCATGCGCGTCGCGGGCACGCCGTCGTGCCGACGCAGCTCGACCTCATAGGCGCCGCGGGCCGACAGCTCGCGCAGGTCGGCGACGACCTCGAGGGCGAGCTCCTCGCCCTGCGGCGCGCCTTCCGCGGCGTCGACGCCGGGCCTCGCGTCGCCCTGCGCGGGCGCGCTCTCGCTCGCCGGCGCCGCGGCCGTGTAGGTGCGCTCGTCATCGCCCTCGGTCGCGCGCAGCGTAACGTCGGGGCGATACACCCCAGGGTCGAGCTGTTGGCGCCAGACCCCGTCCGTGCCGAGGTTCTGCCGGCGCGGGTCATCGCGTCGCGCCGCGAAGTGATGCAGCTGGTGCGTGACGACGAGGAACAGGTCTGTGCTGGGCAAGTTGCTCCAGAAACGATCCGCTGTGATCGCGAAGAGCGCCACCTCTCCGCCTTTGCCGCCGAACGTCCGCGTCGCGATCATCGGCGGTCCGTCGGCGTCCCGGATCCGCGCGACCACGGCGGCCTCGCGCCCTTCGGGCTCCTCGAGGGTCAGCCACCGCTTCACCTGAACCCAGTTGCCTAGGACGAGCTGGAACAGCTCGGCGACGCCCTCGCACATCGGATGGTCGATGGACGCGAGGAACGCTGGCTCAGGCCGGTCGGGGTCTCCGTCGATCTCGCCGATCGGCAGCGGCAGCGGGCCGTCGCCGCCGCGCCAGAGCAGCTCGTTGTAGCGTGCCGCGTCTACCAGCGGGCCGAGGGTCACCGCGAGGCCGCCGCCAGACAGAACGACCGCCTCAAGCCGCGCCGAGGCCTGCTGCGTCGGCGCCTGCACGTTGCAGAGCCACACCATGTCGAACGCGCCGAGGTTGACCTCGTCAAAGCCAGACTCGGTGACGACCTGCGCCTCGATGCCCGACTCGGGGACATCGAGCGTCGCCTGTAGAAAGAACGTCTCCCCCTGCCCGCTGTCCGGGTCCCCGTCGATCAACAACACGCGGCTCTTGTCGCGCACCCGCAACGCGAGCGTGCGGCGATCATCGAAGGCGTGGGTGCCCCCGGGCTCGAGCATCGCCCGGACACGGTGCGAGCCCCCGCTGTGGAAGGTGTAGTCAAACGGCAACGTGACGCGCTCCCCTGGGGCTAGCTGCGGCACGTCCTGGTTGATGCTGGTCTGGCCGTCGACCTCGATGGCGACGGTCGTAGGCGGCGCGGGGTCGAGGCCGAAGTTCTTCACGTCGACGCCGAGCGTGACCGGCACCGACGCGATCGCGAGCCGATCCTGCAGCTTGACGTCGACCACGGCGAGGTTGTCGTGCTGGCCCCCGACGCTGAGCACCGTCACGTGCTCGCGCTCCTTGTCGAGGCCAGCGAGGCTCTTCGCCAAATCTGCTCGCGGCTTCTCGTCCTCGGTCGCCCAGTCCCACGCGCGGCGATCGCCGATCAAGTAGTACTCCGTCCGTGCGGCGTCCTCGACCTTGCCGCTGCGGGTCACAGCCATCTGCAACGCCTTGCCGAGATCCGACGGCAGGTCGCTGACCTGCATCTCCTTGAGCGTGGCGCCTGCGACGCGACCGAAGCTGCCGCTGACCCGCTGCGGCGCCATCGCCCACTCCATCGGCGCGCTGGTCCTAGCGATCGAAAAGAGGTCACCGGCGCGGCGCTGCGCGAGGTCGTCGGCCAGCTGTCGCGCTTTGTCCTGCGCCTTCTCGAACAGGTCCGTGCTGCCGCTTCGCTGCGTCATCGACGGGCTGTCGTCGAGGATCACCACGTGGTGCGTCCGCCCGCCCAGCAACCCGCCGCTGCCGAGCTGCGGGCGGCTCACCAAGAACACGAGGAGCAGGACCGCCAACACGCGCAGCAACAGCACGAGCCACTGCTCCATCCGCAGGCGCTTGCGGTTGCGCTTCATCGCGCGAAGCAGGAACTCCATCGCCGCCCAAGGGACCTTCTGGAACCGTCGGCGGTTCAGGATGTGGATGATGATCGGAACTGCCGCTAGCGGCAGCGCCCACAGCAGCAGCGGATTGAAGAAGGCCAACCCGCTCATCGCAGCGTTATCGACATGTGGTAGGGGAGGCGTCGCTCAGCGCTGGTAGATCGGCGCGTACGCGTACGGCAGCTGGAGGATAGTCAACGCGATCGCGGTGCCGTAGACCGTGCCGACCCCGTCGCCTTGCCAGCTGCCGTCCTTGCGCTGCTGACGGAGCAAGTATTGGCACGCCTGCTGGTAGTACTCGTCCCAGTCGTCGCCGCCGCGCTGGTAGAGCGCCTGCGACCAGTAGAGGTGCGCATAGTAGTGGTGCCCCGTGCTGTTGACGGTGACCTTGATCTGCTTCTTGCAGTAGTCGACCGCCTTCGTCACGAACGGCTGATCGTCATAGACGCCCGCGTTGTAAAGCACCGCGACCCCGGCCGCCGTGATCGCGGGGCGACCGTCGCCGCCGGATCGCAGGCTGTAGCGGATGCTCCCGTCTGCGTTCTGGCAGCGCTTGATGTAGTCGACGGCCTTGTCGATGACCTTCTTGTCGCAGACGATCCCAGCCATTCGACAGGCGCGCAGCGCCTGGATCTGGGTGACCGTGACGCTGCCCTCGTCGCTGTTCGAGTCCGGCGTGTAGATCCAACCGCCGGCGGTGGACTGCGCCGAGGCGATCAGCTTCACCGCTTTGTCTAACGCGCGCTTGAGCCGCTCCTGCTGGCGCAGGCCCTCTTCCATGCCGTAGACGCTGGCGAGGTAGAGCGTCGCGAAGCCGTGGCCGTACATGCTCCGCCCTTCCTCTTCGGGCACGGAGATGACGCCGTTCTCGGGGTTGCTGTGCTTGAGCAAGAAGCTCGCGCTCTGCCGCACCTCCCGCCAGTAGCGACCACGCGTCGGCGTCGACCCGCTGGCGATGAACGCCATGCCGGCGAGCCCCGTCATCGCGGCTGGGTAGCTGCCGTAGCCGCCAGAGTTGCGCCAGCTGCCATCTTTGGCCTGGTTCTTGGAGAGCCACTTGAGCCCGCTCTGGATCGCGGCGTGCACCTCCGCGGTCACCCCTGGCGGGTAGCTCGGCTGCTGCGCGCCCAGCGCCGCTGCGGCGAGCGCGCTCACCGAGCACCGAAACCACCCTCGACAGATCATCATCCCCTGCCCTCCATGTAATCGTAGAGGCGCTGCTGCTCTGCCTCGTGCGCCCGCAGATCCCCCGCCGCCTTACACAGCTCGACCCGCGCGAGGTGCCAATGCATGCGCAGCTCCCGCTGTGGCAGCAGCTCTCGCACCTTGTCCATCGCGGCCAGGCCAGCCGGCAGCCCCCCTTCTAAGGCGACCCTGAACGCTCTCTCCCGGATCAATGACAACAGCCGGCGTCCAGCGCGCGCGCGCACCGCAGGGTCCTCGCTGCCCTGCATCACTTTGGCGAGCGTCTCTTCAGCGGCCTCACCGTCCCCGAGCGTCGCGAGGTAGGAGGCGCGACGCAACGGGTCCTCGGACGTCTCCGCGAGCGGGCCGAGCGCAGCCGCGGTGCTGAACACCTCGACCCCGCCAGCGAACCCCGCTGCGAGCCACGCCCCGCGAACCACGACGTTGCACGGCCCCTGCAGCGGCTCGCTGCCCTCGTCAAACGACGGCAGCGGCAGGCGGCGCATCGGCGACTCGTTGTTGGCGTCAAACAGCAGCAGCTCGCGCATGTTGGGGACGATGACCGTCGACCCAACGACCGCGCCTCGGCCGCGCCCCGAGTGCTTTGGCCCCAACCAAGTTGGTATCTGCTTCATCCACCTCACCAAGCCGCCTGCGAGCTCGACGCAGACGAGGTGCGATCGTGACGCGACGAAGAGCTTGCCGTCACCCGCGCCGATGACCTGCACGAGCCGCCCGTAGGGCGCGTGGATCGAGTCCGCGTCGAGCATCCAAACCGGCTCTCCCGTCGTCGCGTCGACGGATATCAGCACGTCCCCGTCGCACGGCGCGAGGATGACGCGGCCGCCGTGTAACACGAGGTCCGCCGGCTCGAAGGAGCCGAGGGCCTCCTGCGTGAACTGCTGTCGCCGGCCCCAGTTTCCCCGGTTGCCGCTGCTGGACTTCCCCTTACGGCGCCCGGCGCCGTGGATCGGATCGAGGCGCTCGTAGCGTCGGATCCAACGGAGGTCTCCGGAGAAGGCGTCCACCGCCGCGAGGCAGCCTGCGTTGGTCGCGACGAAGGCGACCCCGCCAGACACGGCGACCTGCGTACCCGGCGCCTTATAGAAGGGTGAGCCGCCCGTGTGCAGCGGCGCGTGCCATAGCGGTTCGCCGGTGCGGCGATCCAAGCACTCAAGGGTGTAGGAGCCTCCGCGCAGCGCTGGCAGCAGCAAGCGCTCAGCGAAGACCGTCGGCGCGGCCAAGAAGGTCACGTCCCGCAGGCCGTCCTCCCCAGCGAGCCAGGTGACGCTAGACCACGCGCGCTCCCAGGTCTCGCGGTCGTAGGCGACCAGCTCGGTCGACTTGAGCGCCGCCTCCGTGTTGGTCACGTTCCCCGAGTAACCGGACACCACGTAGCGACGCTGCTCGTCTTCGACCGGGCGCAGCAAGGCGTGGTCGACCGCCGCGATGCGCACGCGCGGGTAGTTCTCGCGCGGCTTGGGAGGAGCGTTCGCCCCGTCGCCCGCCTGCAACAAAAGCCCCGACGCCGCGTCGGTCATCCGCAGGCGGAAGTGCTCCAAGAACAGCGCGCGCGGCTCGACGAAGGCGCCGCGGCGATCCTCACTGAATGCAACCCAAGTTGCTGGACCATAGCGCTTTGCGAACGGCATCGCGGTCGTCTGCACGCCGCTATCCAGCCAGATGCCGCCCCGGTTGTTCTTGCTGGGCTGGGGATCTCGGTACGGCTGCGGGTCTTCGAAGCGATACTGCCACAGCGGCAACAGGCCCGGCAGACCATCGTCTAGCCACGACGCTTCGGCCCCGGCCACCGCGCCGTCGATCACGACCGTGTCTCGCGCGAACAGCGCGCTGTCTGGGAGGTCGCGCACCGACTCGAGCTGCCCGAGGATACGGAGCGACTCCTCGGCGTGCTCTTCCGCGAGGTCTTCGACCGCGCGGCGGGCCTCGTTCCGCTCGCCCGCGAGCCGCAGGCACAGCGCGATCTTGAACTCGCACCACACGGCCCGGATGCCGAGCCGCGCGCGGTTGGCGGCGGGGTAGGTGTCGAGGAGGTCTCGGAGCACCTGGACTGCGCCGCGATACCGGCCGGCGTGCATCAAGCGATCTGCGAGCAGGACCATCGCGCGCCCCGCAGGCAACGTGATGAAGTAGCGGTTCGCGACGCCTTCTAGGTCGGCAGTTGAGCCGCGTTTGAGCGCGCGCTGCAACAGCTCCTCGGCCGCATACTCGTAGGCCGTTCGGTAGAGCTCGATCCCGACCTCGGGCATTTGCGCGAGCAGCTCGTGGCACAAGCGGCGGACTGGCCTGTAGAGCCGCCCGTCTTGGCTGAAGACCGCATTGCGCGCGCTGAGGTCCTCCCTGGCGCCGCCTGTGGACGCGGCCAAACCGTCCGTCGGCCGCGGCGCGTCTTCGCCACCTGGGGCTGGATCACCCGTCGCAGAGATGGCCACCACCTCGACGGTCTTGCCTTCGATGACTTCCTGGAGGAGCTCGATCGCGCCCGTGAAGTCGCCGCGCTCCAACAGCCCGCGCGCGCGACGCAAGTAATTGTCGAGGTTCGAGTTCTCGAACATCTCCACGGGCTTGCCGGGGTCTTCGTCGGCGCCGCTTTGGCCAACTGGTGCCAGGACGCCGAGGCCAGGCGCGACGCGCACCTGCTGCGCTGGTAGCGCAAGGGCCGCGAGCACGGCGCACGTCAGGGCGCGCGTCAGGGATGACGTTGACAACGACACAGGGCTTCGTTCTTGGGTGTGCTCGACCGATCGGCGGCCAGCAGGACCTTTCCGAACGACAGCGACGCGAGGAGGGTTGGGGCGACTCTAAAGACTCAGACCGCCGACGGCGAGGGCCCCGACTCATTCCCTAGCAGCGAACTCCCGGGTTCAGGCAGCGTTCCCGCGTCGCGGAATACCGCGCAAACTCGGACGTGGAACGAACCACAACGCGGTGTCCGCGTTGCATAGACTGTTCTACGTATGAACCCCCTCTCCAAGTGGCGTCTCCTGCCGATCGGCGCGCTCACGAGCGCGTGCCTGTACGCACAAGACTGGACGGACGCAGAGCTCCTCGAACGCGCGAAGGGGTTTCAACAGCCTTCGCTGACGGTCCAGATGGAGCAGGTCGGCAGCCTCTTAGAGCAGCAAGACCGCGCGTTCACTCCTGTGGTCGCGCGGCTGCACGGGGACTACCGTGAGTACCGACTCAAAATCGACCGGCTCCTCGAAGAGCTGAGCGACCCGAACTGGCAAGTCCGCGAGAACGCCGAGCGAACGCTGGTGGAGATCGGTGGCCGCGCGCTCGCCGTGATCGAGAAGCGGCGGAAGGAATACGAGGTCCTCGAGCAGAGCATCCGCTGCTCTCGGATCCTCGACGCGCTCGCCGCGAAGGGCACCGAGCAGGAGGACCGCGAACGCCGTCTGCTGCAAGGGCTGGTCCGGCTGGCCATCTACTTGGAGGCCGACAGCCGGCTCCTGCGATCGCTGCGCAGCGCGCTAGGCCACACCGACGCTGCGGTCGCCGGCGGCGCGATCCGCGCGCTGGGGCGGCAAGGTGGGGATGGCGAGGCAGGCGCCGTCGCGCCGATGGTCACGTTCAAATCCGGGCTGCACCGCCCGATCGCGCTGAGCGCGCTCGCGCGCATGAAGTCACCGACTGCGCTCGGCGATTGCCGCAGCTTGCTGATGGGTCGCAAGCAGACGGGACCGCTCGCAGACGTCACGCTGGATCGCGCCGAGATGATGGCGATGATCCGCGCGCTGCGCACGCGCGCCAGCAGCGACGCGGAC
Source organism: Planctomycetota bacterium (assembly GCA_036160175.1). Classification (GTDB taxonomy): domain Bacteria; phylum Planctomycetota; class UBA1135; order UBA1135; family UBA2386. Next base: position 20,663 of record JAYYEE010000118.1, on the reverse strand, counting down.
GTCGCGGCGTTGCTCGACGAGCTCGGCAAGCACCCGGATCCGGTGATCGCTGGCGGCGCGAGCGTCCAGTTGCCCAAAGACGCGCCCAGCGCCGAGGTGGTGCTGTCGCTGCCCGACCGCTCCGAAGCCCGGGGGGCCCTCGTCGCGATCTACGGCGACTCGTTCGTCGTTGACGGCGCGTTCGCCGGGCTGCCGGTCGCCGAGCTGTCCTTCACAGATTGCTCGTCGTTCGACTTCCCGGCGCACGTAGTCGAGAGGTCGGAGCAGTCGATGGTGTTCCTCAACCAAGGCAGCCGCATCGCGGGCGAAGTCCTAGAGATCAACGCCGAGTCGGTGCGCCTCCTCACCACGCTGTTCGGCGAGCTCAAGTTGCCGCGCGGCGACGTGCAAGGGATCGCGTTTGACCCGGAGCTCGACCGGCTCGTCGGCGCCTCGGTTGACCATGACCGCGTCCGCCTGCGCTCCGGCGAGATCCTCGATGGCGACCTCCTGCGCCTGGACAGCGGGCGCGTCCAAACTGAGAACAAGGACAACATCCCGATCGACGAGGTCGCCGGCGTCCTCTTCACCCGCCCGCGCATGCCCACGCCTGAGAGCATCAGCTACGCGCGCCTCGACCTGACTACGGGAGAGCGGCTCATCGGGTTCCTCGCCGAAGTTTCGGCTGGCAGCGTCGGGGTCACCGTGCCGAGCCTCGGCGCCGCTGCGATGCCTTGGAAGGACGTCCACCACGTCGAGCTCGGCGTCGGCGGCGGCGCGATGTGGGGCTTCACCTTGATCGCGGACTACTCCGACAACCGCATCATCGAGGTCGATGACCAAGGCCGAACGGTGTTCGTGCTCGACGAGATCTTCGGCGCGTGGGACGCGGAGTGCCTGGACAACGACAACCTGCTGATCACCGAGTTTTCTGTCAGCAAGGTCCAGGAGGTCAACCGTGAGGGCGAGACCGTCTGGCAATACGAGGACCTCAAGAACCCGTACGACGCCGACCGGCTCCGGAACGGCAACACCTTGATCGCGGACACGTTCGCGAGTCGGGTCATCGAGGTCGATCGCGAAGGCCAGATCGTTTGGTCATACTCGAAGAACGTCCGACCGTTTGACGTCGACCGCCTCCCAAACGGCAACACCTTGATCGCAGACGTCCTCAATGACCGGGTCCTCGAGGTCAGCCCCGCCGGGGAGATCGTCTGGGAGGGTAAGGGGCTCCCTAACGCGCACGACGCCGACCGCCTGCCCAACGGCAACACGTTGGTGACACTCCGCAACAAGGGCGCCGTGATTGAGATCGATCGCGCCGGCAAGGTGGTGTTCGAGCTCACAGGGCTTAGCTCACCGTCCGACGCCGACCGCCTGCCGAACGGCAACACCATCGTCGCGGAGAACACTCGCGTGCGTGAGTTCGACCGCTACGGCAACGATGTTTGGCAGCAGGAGATGACCTGGGCCGTCGAGGTCAATCGCTACTGATAGCCGCCGAAGACCTCGGCGAGCGACGCCGGCACACCGAGGCGCCACACGATCCTCGCGAGCGCGGCCATCCGGTCGGGGTCGCGCTCCGCCGCCGCCTTTGCGTATTCGTAGATCGCATACTCGGTCGTCGTCGGCGCCGGCATCGCGGTGACCGCGAGCGCCAACCAGGGATAGGCGGCCGCTGGGCCGTCCTGGATCAGCACCTCTTCGCCGCGCCGCCACGCTGCTGGCACCAGCGCGCGCTGCACATCTCGCCAGCGCTCCAGGCCAGGCTGCAGCTCGTCAGCGGTGTCCAGCTGGCTACGGATCCGCTGCAGCGGCTCACGCCAGCGTTCGGGGACGGACTCGATCGCATCCAGCGAACGCCGCGCGGCGGCGAAGTCGCCCCGGTAGAACTGCACGGCGACACGTTCATTCGGCCAGTCGACGCTCCAGAACCACGCCCCGACCGCGATGCTGGTCATCAAGACCGCTGCCAGCGCGCGCCGCAGGTTCGCCGAGCCGCGGTCGAAGCGCGCGCGAAACTCCGGCTCAACCTCGTAGCGGCGCATCGTCTCCAGGCGCGCGCGCTCTTCGGGGTGCAGGCTGAGCACCCGGCTACGAAAGAAGCCGCCGACAGGCAGGGTGGATTGCGAGACCGTGATCAGCGCGCGGCTGCACGGCTCAGCCCCGAGCACCTGAAGGGTCGAGACGTCCGCCTCATGCTCAAAGCGGCGCGCGAGCGCGCGCAGCGCCAACCAGAGCGTCGTCATGACGACAGCCATGACCAGGAGCGCGGTGACCACGTCGTCGCCTTCGACGTCGAGCAAGCGCAGCGGCGAGAGCAACATCGCGGGCACCACCAGCCCCAAGAGCGCTAGCAGGCCCGGGTGTCCCATCCGCGCGTGGCCGACCTCGTGCGCGAGGACGCCGGCCAGCGAGCGCGGGTCGAGCATCTCAAGGATGCCGTCGGTGAAGCAGAGCATCCGACCAAAGGGCAGCGGACCGACCATCATCGCGTTCACGGCGCGAGATCCCGTCGGCAACACGAACAAGCGGCGCGGCGAGAACCCGAGCTGCTCGGCGGTCGCGCGGAGCGAGTCGGCGTGTGACTCGGGGAGCCGGTCACTCACAGCGAACGCGACCCGGAACCAGAACGGGAGCAGCGCGGCGACCGCCAACAGATATCCCATGGCCGCCAGCGACATGCCCGCCGCGGTCGCGACGACGAACACGTAGCCGTCACGCCAGAGCTCCAAGAGATCCATGCCAGCGCCGTAGAGCAAAGCGGGCATGAGCGCGAGCAGTGGCCAACCAAACTGGAGTCGGACCGAAGGCCACACATCGCGCCAGCTCGGCAGGTAAACCGACGAGACCCGGAGCGCGGCCCGTGACTCGAAGCGCGCCTCGACGAGCGCCGCCGCCATCGTCGCGACGGCGAGGCGCGGCAACTCCGCCACATACAGCGGGAGCAACGCGAGGACCGCGCGGAGCGCGTGGCTCGATGGCGCCGCGCGGTCGATCCAGTCGCTGTAGCAGCCGAGCTCGAACAGCGCGTGCAGCGCGAGCGGCGTCGCGATCGCGGAGAGACGCAGCATCGCCGACATCGGCGCCGCAGGACGGCGCCCGCTTAGCAGCGATCGCAGCGCCGCAGCGCGCGCCGCAGCGGCCAGCGCCCAGGGCGCGACCAATAGGCAGAGCGCCCAGGCGAGCTCGTCGACGACGCCTTGCCCTGGCAACGCGCCGCCAAACTCGCGGTGTCCCACCACGACCAACAGACCAGCCAAGAACGGCAGCGGCAGCGACAAGGATCAGCGGCCGCCTTCTCCGTCTTCGTCGTCGCGCTCGCCGAAGGCCAGCTCCAGCAGCTCTCCAAAGCTCGGATCCGCGCGCAGCGACGCGATCTCGGGGTCCTGCTCGAAGAGCTTACGCTCCAAGCGGCGAGACTTGTCGAGGTGTGGGGAGGCGTGCATCTCTGCGCAGCGACGCAGCGCTTCCAACCCGCGCTCCTGATCACCATTGAGGGCGTGGACGCACGCGGCGGAATACCACGCGACCGGCAGCAGCTCGACGCCGGCGCCGCGCGCCAGGGCCTGCGCGGCGCGGTGCGCTGCAGCCGCGCGGCGATATTCGCGCAGCAGGTTGAAGTAGTCTGCGAGCAGCAGCGTCGCGTTGACGCGGTCTTCGCCGTCGCCCTCGGTCGTAGCCAACTGCAGCTCGCGGATGAACTCCACAGCGTGTCGCGGCCTGCCCCACTGCCAGAGCGCCGCCGCGAGCGCGCGGCGCAGATCCGTCGCTTCGCGCTCGTCCTCTACGAGCCGTGTGATCCCAGCGACGCGCGCGGCGTCGGGGAGCTGCTGCTGCAGGTCTCGGATCGCGGGGACGAGGCGAACCCGAAACGTGAGCGGGTACCACTCGGGGGTGTCGAGCAGCAGGCCGAACAAGAACGGGCCAATCCACGGCTCCAGCGATGCGAGCCCGCCGTATTGGCCGGCGTAGGTCATCCCGCTCTTGTAGGTCCGCCGCAGGTGCTCCAGAGCGACCTTCGGCATCAGGCTGCGGAGCCCCTTGCTGCGAGGCTCGCCGGGCGTGACCTGCAGCGCCTGCAGCTTCTTCCCGAGCACTTTGAGCCCGTCGGGCGCGTCACAGACCGCCTCGACCGTCGCTGTCATCAGGGACTCAGACGTGTGTTCCGAGGCGAGCCAACGCTCGATGGCCGCGGCGGGCTCGACCGGACCCTGGGCGGGGACCGGGGCCGACGCGAGCAGGCTGAGCGCCGCGTAGAGCGAACCGCCGCGCGCGTCTGTCGTGGGCCAGCACATACCCATTGCTTTTAGCCCGCGGGGCGCATGGACAACAGCCCCAGAGCGCACATCAGCGCGCCCACGCCGCGACCGGCGTCAGAACGAGACCTTGACGTTCTCGCGCTCTTCCGGCTTCTCGATCTCCCAGAACTCACCCTGCTTGAAGCTGAACATCCCAGCGACAATGTTGGATGGGAACTGCTCGATGCCGTTGTTCATCTTCATGACGGCGTCGTTGTATGCCTGGCGTGAGAAGCCGATCCGGTTCTCGGTGGAGGCGAGCTCCTCTTGCAGGCTGAGCATGTTCTGGTTCGCCTTGAGGTCGGGGTAGCTCTCCGCGACCGCGAACAAGCGGCCCAGCGACTGCGTGAGCGCGCCGTCGGCCTTCAGCAGCTCGCCGATGTTCCCTGCGTTCTGCAGGTCGACCGCTTGCTGCCGCGCCTTAATGACGTTCTCGAGCGTCTCTTTCTCATGCTTCATGTAGCCCTTGACCGTCTCCACGAGGTTGGGGATCAGGTCGTAGCGGCGCTTGAGCTGAACGTCGATTTGGCTCCAGGCGTTCTTGGTCTCGTTACGTCGGCTGACGAGGCCGTTGTACAGGCTCATAAAGACGAGCCCGAGCACGACCACGATTGCGACGGGGATGATGACGTATTCCATTTCAATACCTCGATGCGCTAGCGCGGCGCTCAAACCTGCGCCGAATCCGATGGCTAGGGTTCGACCGCGCCGGTGAACACGGTACGGGTCGGCCCCTCGATGACAAGAGACGCGCCTGATCCGATGACCGTGAGCGCGCCGCCGCGGAGCGCCACACAGACGCGATCACCCTTGACGAAGCCCGCGCGGCGGGCCGCGAGCGCCGATACGGCAGCCCCCGTGCCGCACGAGAGCGTCTCCCCGCTGCCGCGCTCATACGTGCGCTGTCGTAGCCGACCTTCACCGACGCGCTCTACAAACTCGACGTTGACGCCGTCGCAAAAGGCCGGGTGCTCCTGCATCGCGGCGCCGACCGCGCTGACGGGCGCGCGGTCGACGTCCTCAACGAAGGTCACGGCGTGCGGGTTGCCCGCCGAACCGAGCGTGAAGTCTAGGCGGCGACCCGCGACCTCCAAAGTACGCGCCGCGGTCACCGTGACGACACCCATCTCGGCGCGCACGCCGCCGTCGGCGCCGCTCAAGAGCTCGACCCGGCGTGGGCCCGCGTCCGTCGCGATCACGAACGACGGCGCGGTCTCGTGGCCTCCCGCCGCCGCGAACCGCGCGACGCAGCGGAGCCCGTTGCCGCACATCGCGCCCCTCGAGCCGTCGGCGTTCCACATCTGCATCCGCAAGCCGCCGCCGTCGTCGCGGGTCAGCAAGATGACGCCGTCGGCGCCCACGCCGAAGCGGCGATCGGACCACCGCCGCGCCAGCTCGCCAGCGCGCGCGACCGGGAAGCCGCCGGCGACGTCGTCGACCAGCACGTAGTCGTTGCCGCAGCCGTGCATCTTGGTGAACGCGATCATCACCGTCCCCGGCTGGGCTGTTCGGCCGTGATCAGGTGCGCACCGTGACAGTGCGCGACGTCATGGTCAGCGGCAACAGCAGCGGCTGCATCATCAGATCCCAGAGCGAGTACTGGGTCTCGACCGTATAGCTCGTCAGGCCGTCTGCCATCCGCTGCGCGCTCACGTCGTTGGTCTGGAACAACCCAAACAGCACGTAGTATTGCCGCGCTTGCTGCTCGCCGGTGCCAGTCGCGCCCAGGCCAACAGAGTGCCGGTGGTGCGCGCAGCCAGCAGCGAACGTCAGCAGCAAGGGGGTGAGCGCGAGCATGCACGCGCGAGACAGCGGAGACTTGTACACGCCTAGCGTTTTAACCGGCTGGCGGCTCGCCGTCGTGGTCCAAGCTGTCAAGACCGAGTGCATCTTCACGCAAAGTCGCCTGCGCTTGTTCGCGCGCCTCAGCGGCCCGGCGCTCGGCCGCGGCGCGCTGCGCCATTCGGCGCCCCGCGCGCTCTTCCAATCGGAGGCGCCGCTTCAGCGCCAACACCAGCACCGGCAGGCTCATGATCAGCACCAAACCAAACCAGTTAGACAGGATCGAGCGCCAGCGCGCCCCAGAGCCGTGGACGACATACGCCCGCCATTCCTCCTCGAGCTCGAGCGTCGACAGCGCGGTGTAGCCGACCAACGCGCGCGAGAATGAGGTGAAGGCGTCGGTGTTGCGAGCGACCCGCAGCAGCGCGGACAAGCCGTACGAGCGCTCGAGCCACGCGACATACGAGTAGCTGTGGCCGTACGCCGTGCGGCGTTGGACGGTGCCCGACGGAAAGCGGTCCTCGAGGGTGTCGATCGAGCGCAGGCTGCCGCTCGTCACGCGCCAGACCAGGTCCTCCTCGCTCGCGCCGAGGTAGGTGTCGCCTGCGAGCACCTGCGCCAGCCCTTCGTGGAACCACCGAGGAATGTAGCGTCCGTTCGCGCCGCAGTGTTGGTCGAGCAGCTCATGCGCCAGCTCGTGCCGGATGACGCCTACGAGGCTCGTGTTGGTCCGGGCGAGCGCGTCGACCACGAGGTGGATCTGGTGACGGCCCAGCAGCGCGAAGCCTGGCGCGTCTTCGTGGACCCCCGCGACGAGCGCGTCTGGCATGTCGCTGCGCGCGGCGTGCACGTGCACGAAGAACGGCGCCACGTCGTCGCCGCCGAAGAGCTCACGCAGCTCATAGAGCTCGAGGGCGACCACGTCCGCCACCCGGCGCGCGAGCTGGGGGTCGACCTCGCCGGTCCCCGCGACCACCTGCGCGACCTCGAGCCGCTGCCGAGGCGGAGGGTCAACATGGCCGCAGCCTGCCGCGCACAGCGCGAACAACAGTATGGACAAGAACCTTGGCAGGAACACGGCGCCTCGCCGTCATAGTGTGACGCAAACCACGAACCAACCCTTGGAGAACCGCGTGAAAGCAGCCCTGTTGTGCCTCTCTCTCCCGATCGCCGCCGCCCTCGCGTTCGCGCCGGCGCCCGCTCGGCCTGGCCAAGATCCGCAGGATCCGGCGCCAGAGAACATCAAGGTCCTGTCGATCTCGGACCTCCAATACGTCGATCAACAGGGGAACAAGAAGACCGTCCCGGCGGCCAACGTCGTCGAGATCCGCCTGTTCGACGACCACGCCGACAGCGTCCGCCTTGAGCTGCTGTACGACAACGGCGACTACTCGCTGATCGACGCCCAAGCGATGCACATCTTGCGCAAGAACGGGTCAACGCGAGACGTGCGCCTCGTCCGCACGCAGCGCGCCACCATGCGCTTCCCGCGCTTGCCGTAGCTGGTCAGCGGGGCCCGGGCGTCAGCAGGTTGACGAGCATCCGCACGGCGCCCGGGTGCAGCGTCTTCAGCTGTCGCCAGAGCGCCAGCGCGCAGTAGACGTATTCGCCTTCGCCGGTCCGCGCGTACAGCAACGCGCCGCGCTCCCTTGGCTGGCCAGGGTCGCCGAGCTCGAGGAGCTCTTCGTATTCGGCGGCGTAAACCGAAGGCAGGTAGAGCGCGCGCTCCTGCACCCACCCGTCCCAGTCGCTCGGCCTGATCACGTTTGGGTAGCGCATCAGCTCGTGGTCAGGGAGGAGCACCTTGACCGGTGCGTCGGCGCGCGTGACGCGGCTCTTGCCGATCTCGAACGGGTCGTACGGCGCCCCGCGGAACGGGTCCCCGCTCGGCTGGAACTCGACGTCCTTCTGGTAGAAGAGCACGAGCCGGTGACCGCGACCGCGCGCGAAGTCCAGCAGACGCCCGAAGCTGTTGCGAAGGTCCGATCGACCTCGCAAGGCGCGGATGTCCACGACGATGGTGTCAAACGCGGAGAGGTCCGCGGCAGCGATGTCCGCGTCGATGAGCTCGGACCAGTCGATGCCGAGGCCGCCGACGCCGAGGACGCTCGGCAGCGTGTCGTCGAGGCTGCGGAGCACGCCGACGCGCAGCTGCTCGGGCACAGACACGTCGACCTTGTGAACCGGCAGCGCGACCTTGGTGTCGCCGAGTCGAACACGCAGCACGTCGACGCCGGTGCGGCGCTCACGCGGCGCGTCCACGACGAAGCCGAACAGGTCGCTGCGCTGTTGCCGAAGGCTGACGTCGTGGCGGTCGTCGTTGACCGCATACCCTGCAGGCGCGCGCACCTCGATCGTCCCCTCGACCGGGAGGCTGGAGTTGCGCTGCACGCCGACGCTGAACTGCACGGTGTTGCGCGCCGACGGGAGCAGCAACATGCGCGGGACCAGCGACAGCTCGACCGGTGCGCGCTGCTCGACGGGCACGGTCACGTCGAGCGGGATCTCCGCGCCCGCGACCTCGACCCAGAAGCGCGCGCGCACTGGCGGGACGAAGCGGTCAGCGTGAAACCGCGCGGCAATCGGATCTCCGCGGCGGCCCGCGGCGAGCGGCAGCCGCACGCGCAGCTCCGCGACGGAGCTGCTGGCCCGCGGCGAAGGCGATCCGAGCGGCGTCAACGCGACCTCTAGGTCGTCCAGCCCTTCGGTGCGTACGACGCGCACCGGGGCGCTGCTTGAGAGCAGGCGGACCGAACAAGCGAGCTCTTCGCCCGCGATCGCAACTGCGCCTGGCGGCGCCTCGACCTCGATTTGCACGCCAGTGGCGGTCACCGCCAGGGCCTCCAGCGCCTGGATGCGGCGCTGCAGCCGCGCGGCCGCGTCCCGCGTGATCCCGGCGCGACCGCGGAGGGTCCGTAGGTCCGAGAGCACATCTACGAGCCCGCCCAGCTCGGGCGCGCCAGACGTCACGATCTGCGGCACCTTCTCCGCGAGGAGCTGCCGCAGTCGCTGCGCCGCTTCGGGGCTGCCAGGCCAGCGACCGTCGTCGAGCACCGAAGGCAGGCCAAGCGGCCGCGCTTGGTCGAGCGTTACGCGCGCCGGTGTCTGCGGCTCAAACGCGAGCACGGGACCGAACACGTCGTCCAGCTTTCTTGGCGGCCCAGGACTGACATGCGCGACGCGCAAGATGTCGTACGCGCTGCGACGGAGCGCGAGGCCCCGGTCAGGGTCCAGCTTGTCGGCGTCGACGCGCAGCGCTCGCTGACTGACGGTGCTGCCCGCACCCATCAAAAATACGCCGACAGGGTGCGGCGCGCCGCCGACGTCTACGGCAGGGTCGGCCGCCATCCGGAGCGCCTGCGGGAGCAGGTCGACCACCGCGAGGTCGTGGCCGTGCCGCTCTTCTGCGTGGTGCGTCGTCAGCACCGCGTCTGGTCGGATCTCGCGCAGCAATCGCACGAGCTCGCGCATGGCCTCCTCGCGACCCCACTCAGCGAAGGTCTCCGCAGCTGACCGCCGGTAGCCGCCGTCGGGCCGGTTCCAGTACCAGGCGTCGACGTCCGCCATCGCGCAGCCAGCCTCGGTCTCAAGAGTTCGGATGCGCTCGAACGCGTCACCCGTCTCCGGACCGAGCGTGTTTTGGCCGCCCCCGCCGCGCGTCGCCAACAACACCGCGACGCGGAGCCCGAACGTCCTCCGCAGCCAGATCGCCGGCAGGATGTAGCGGTCGTCAGGGTGCGACGCGACGATCAGGACGAGCGAATCCTGGCTGGCGTCGCGCGCAGCCTGACGCATCGCGAGCAAGCCCGCCGGCGTGCGACCGCGCGTCTCTTGCCAAGCCTGCGCGGCGGAAGTCGCCACGAGCAACGAGAGCGCGAACAGCGAACGGATCACGAGATCACACCCCCAACGTGAGCCGGTTGGCGAGGACGTCCGGCAGGCCGACCTCGCGGATCTTGCGCTGCACGTTTTCGATGTCGTAGTGCACCCGCCGGATGCTGGCGATCTGCCGGTCCGTGTCGACGAGCCCATAGGCAGCGCGCGGATCCTCGTCCCGCGGCTGGCCGACGCTGCCGACGTTCATCAGCAGCTGATCGAATCCCTGGTAGCTGATCTCGGCCTCGGAGTGCGGGACGACGTGGATGTCGCGCGGGCTCTCGCATCGGCGGAGGTAGATGGCCGGCACGTGGCTGTGACCCACGAAGCACAGCGGTGTCTGCTGGTGCTCGAACGACTCCAGCGCCTCGACGACGCTGAGCACGTAGCCGAACTTCTCCGGCATGTGCAGCGTCCCGTGCACGACCGTGTAGACGTCGCGCTGCTCCACGAAGGCGAGCGAGCTGAGGAACTCTCGGTCAGCAGGGCGCAGCTGCGGCGCGGTCCAGTGGATCGCCGTGCGCGCAACGTTGTTGAAATAGGCGGTGTCCAGCCGTCCGAGGACCGCGGCGTCGTGGTTGCCCATGCACGTCACACATCCGAGCTCTCGCACGAGGTCGATGCACTCAGAAGGCTGAGGTCCGTAACCGACGATGTCGCCGACCTGCACCCACACGTCCACTCCCTCGCGCCGCAGCGCCGCCACGACGGCCTCCAGCGCGTCGAGGTTCCCGTGGATGTCGCCTAATACCCCTATCTTCATTTACGACAGGTATTTACACTTTCTAGGCAAGCCAGCCAGAGGCATGATGCGAGCGATGCGAGGCCCGCAGCGCACCAGCACTTCAAGGATGGCTCTGCCCGCAGGGCCGCCGCCAGCATGCTACCCGTCATGAGAGAAGCAAGCACGAGCGTGGCGTGCAGGATCGCGGCGCCTCGACCGCCGACCGGTGCACGCGCCGCGCAGATGGCAAACGGCGACCACGCCGCCAGGAATCCGGTGGCATCGTATATTCGGGCGGCGACCCCTTCGGCCCAGGGATCTACATCCACCACGCGACTTAGCAGCATCACGAGCAAGCCGAGCACCGCGACCGTCACCAAGTTGGCCGCGACCGCGCCTCCCCTCGGCAGTCGACGCTGAGCAGCGAGCAGGATGCACAGCATCAGGAGGCCGCCAACCCAAGCAGCGTCGTCGATCAAGTGGATCCCAAACCTACGCAGCATGCGCGGTTCTTGCACAGCAGCGAACCCCAACCATCCAAGCAGCAGGAGCCATGGAGCCCAGCCTGCCGACCGAAGCCGGGCCAAGGATAGAAGCCATAGGATGCGCAATTGGCGATGCATGAGTTCGGCGACCTAGCGCTGTTATATCCTAGGCCGCATGTCTCAGGACAAGCCCTGGATTCAGAATGGCACAGCCCGCACAATCGGCCGAACACGGCAGCTGGTCAGTCTGCCTGGTTAGGGAACCTTGCGCTCGATCGTCCTGGCAAATCAGAAAGGCGGCGTCGGCAAAACGACGACCGCCATCCACTTGGCTCATGGCTTCGCCATTGCAGGTCATCGGGTGCTGCTGATGGACCTGGATCCGCAAGGCAACGCCACCGTAGCCGTGCAAGGAATGCGCGATGCAGGCGCCTCCAAGACGGCCCACGAATGGATGACGCCGATCGCCGAACGTCTCTGGCTGGCCCCATCAGCAGGCGCGAACGGACCAGGCGACCAGGCGAGCCTCGACACTGCGAAGCTCGAAGACGTCGTGAAAGGTCTCGCTGACGACATCGACACCCTGGTGGTCGACTCGCCTCCTCGCATGGACGAATGGGGATGGGCAGGCGTCCAGCTTTGCGATGAGGTCCTCATTCCTGTCCAGGCCGAGTTCTTCTCCATGCACGGGTTGTCGCAGATGATGGCCTCGCTTGAGGAGGCTGCGCAGCGATTCCCTGGAAAGGGCCGGCTTCGAGGCGTCCTCCCCACGATGGTCGACACCCGCGAGGAGATCGCAGCCGAGGTCCTAGAAGACCTGCGCAAGAACCTCGGCGACCTCCTCCTTCAATCCGTCATCTTCCGCGACTCGAGCTTGGTAGAAGCGGCGAGTCACGGGACATCCGCGTTCGTACACAGTCCCTGGTCCAAAGGAGCTCTTTGCTATGCGGAGCTCGTACAGGAGATCATTCATGGTTGATCGTCGTTTAGGTAGAGGTCTCGATTTCTTCTTGTCCGGTTAGCGCAAGCCCGCCGCAGATGCCAGCAAGCCCCAAGCCAGCTCGCAAGCGGCAGAGGCTACACCGGCTCAGCCACGCGGTGAGGAGGTCGCGAAGGTCCCGGTCGCGTCGCTCGATCCCAACCCATACCAGCCTCGCAAAGAGATGGTGGAGGCCGAGCTCAAGACGCTCGCGGAGTCGATCCGCGAGAGCGGGATCTTGCAGCCCATCCTGGCACGCAAGGTGGGAGATCGCTTCCAGATCGTCGCCGGCGAACGGCGCTGGCGGGCGGCTCAGATGGCAGGTCTTCAGGAGGTCCCGGTCCTCTGCAGGGACATGTCGGATAACGAGAGCGCCGTCTTCGCGCTGGTTGAGAACCTCCAGCGCGAGGACCTCAACGCCATCGAGAAGGCGCAAGGCATCAAGCTGCTGATGGACGAGATGCAAGCGACCCAGGCACAGGTCGCCAAGCAAGTCGGCTTCGAGCGCTCGACCGTCGCGAACTTCCTTCGGTTGCTCGACCTCCCCCAAGCCGTGCAGGCGCATGTTTCACGTGGAACACTCTCGATGGGCCACGCGCGCTGCCTGCTCGCGCTGCCCGATCACGAGACCATGGAGATCACGGCAGGCGCTACCATCAAACAGAACCTTTCGGTGCGCGCGCTCGAGTCGCTGGTGAAGGACATGCTCGAAGGCTCGAAGGGCACGAAGCAGGAGCGCGACGCGGGCAGCAAGCCAAAGGGCAAGGGCGACCGACCTGTCTGGCTCAACGAGCTCGAAGAGACGCTGGTCGACACCCTCAGCACTCCGGTGACGATCAAGTATGGGCGCAAGCGCAGCCAAATCGTGATCGAGTGCGGGAGCCGGGAGGAGCTCGACCGGCTCTTCTCTAGGCTCAAGAACTCCTAGAGATCGGCAGGGGAGGGCGCCACAGCGCTTCCGCGCCCCCCTGCTTCGCTCGAGCACAAAGGGCGCCCGGTCACTCGGCGCGCGTGGATGCGCGCTTCGCGGCGCAGAGCTTAGAGGACTTCCACCGCGGTGACGCGGATGTTCTCGCTCGGACGGCCGAAGCCGCGGTCTTCCTCTTCGGCCGACATGCCGGCCTCGCAGATGGACCGCAGCACGTCGAGGCCCTCGACGACGTAGCCGAAGACGACGTTGCTGCCGTCGAGGTTCGCCTGATCATCGATGTAGACCCAAATGCGGTCCGCGCAGGACTTGCCATCCGCTTCTTGGCGGGCCGCGATCGCGCCCTCAAAGTGGCTGAGCCCCGTTTCCTCCCAGTCCAACTGGTTCTCGCTGGGCTCGGTCGTGGTCCACTTGGTGCGGTCATCCTCCCTGGTGGAGGCGAACCCAAAGTGCATGGCGTAGGGGCGCTCGAAGCTCTCCGTGCCACGCTGGATCTCGTCCACGGCCAGGCCATTCCAGAAGCCACCCTCCTCTTGCTTCGCGAGCTCGAGGAACTTCTTCGTGTGCTCAGCGGCCTGCGGCATGAGCGCGAACGTCGCCGAACCGTAGTCGCCGAAGGTGATCTTGACCTTAGCGGCGTCTGCCGGCACCTCAGGCTTTTGGAACGCAGCCGGCCGCTCGAAGCCCTTGGCCTGGGCGATTTGGTTGCGCATCAGCGAGACGACGCTTCCCTCGGTGCTCGGCTCGAACTGGATGTCGCTCGGCTTCGCGCCGTCTTCCGGCTTGATCTCATCCCGACCCTGCGGCGGGGACTTGGTCTTGGTGACCAACGAGTGGCTCGGGAACTCGGACTCCAGCTTCGTGAGCTCGGCCGTCGCGCGATCCCAGTCCTTGTCGATCATCGCCTTGCGGGCGATCGCCAACAGGAAGTAGGGCCGCTGCGTATCGTCGGATCCGGCGAGACCGGACTCGAGCGTCGCCAGCTCCATGCCCTCAACGGCCGTCGTCAGCGACTCATTGGCCTTGGCAAAATCTACGTAAGTATCTGCAATGCCGATATTTGCAGAGAACTTAGACCACTTCTCGTCGACCGCCTTCTGGTCCATCGTCTTCCAGGCGTAGTTGCCGACCAGGGCGATCAAGATGGCAGCGATGATGGTCATGATGAGCGACTTGTATCGCTCCCAGAGGACCTCAAACGGGCTCGGCGTCTCGGTGCCTTGCAGGTTCGAAGGAGGAGTGGCGGACATGATTGGATTCGAGTGCGGACTATCGGCCGTTGCCCGTCACTTGCTGGACCGGGCTTCGACGATCAGAGTCGGGTGTAGTCGGTCTTGTAGTCGACGGTCATGCGCGTGACGTTGCCGTCGCGCTGGAACAAGTAGTCCGTGGTGTAGATGCCGCGCTCGAACTGCAAGCGCTTGCCGCTGCCGTCGACCTCTTCGGCGCCGACGAGCCGCCAGCTGTGGCGACCCATGTTGGCCTCGACGTAGGACGCGGCCGCGGCGACCTCCTTGCGTCCAGAGTAGATGTAGTGGCCATGGCGCCACGACGAGACCTCGCGCGCGTAGCTCTCGTGGTTGTCGTCACGTAGACGGAAGCCAGACGGGACGATGTAATCCTGAAACTGCCGAGAATGGACCTCTACGGGCTGGTTTGCGCCCATTTGGCACGACTGCATCAGCGCGCCGCAAAGCGCGATCGCGGCGATCAAGCAAGGCATCTTCGTCATCGGTGCTCCCTCAGGTGTCGTCTACTTCGAGCGGCGTAGAGCCGCTACGTGGCATTTGGAGGGCCGAGAAGTCTATCGACGCCCGCTTGGACAGGCAACGTCAGGGAACCCCGGTTCCCCGCCTCTCGACCGTGCGCCTAGGATACATGCGTCGGTGAGGGTTTCGCGACCCTAGACCGGGCCATAGACTCAGGAAGCGACGCGGCCGTGGTCGGCCGTCCCCGCCGCCATGCAAGTGTCCGAGACCGTCCGAAGGGCCGAGCTGCTCGAGCGCGCCACCCTCGTGCTCAACCAGTCTTGGCAGCCCGTCCACGTGACGACGGTCCGGAGAGCCCTCTGCACCGTCTACCGCGACGCGGCGCGGGTCATCTGCCCGGAGACCCTGGCGACCTATGACTTCGACGCTTGGCTCCAGCGGCCGGGGACGCCCGGCGAGCCGGCGATCCGCGCGCCCGGCGTGCTGATCGCCGCTCCCGAGGTCATCCTGTTGACCCGCTACAACCGCGTCCCGCGCCACGAGGCGCCGTTCAGCCGTCGCAACCTGTTCCTCCGCGACGGCGACACCTGCCAATACTGCGGGCGCCAAGCCAAAGTCGACCACCTAACCGTCGACCATGTGCGGCCGCGCTCGCGCGGCGGCGCGACGTCCTGGGAGAACTGCGTCCTGGCGTGCGTCGCATGCAACGCGCGCAAGGCGGACCGCACGCCGAGAGAAGCCGGGCTGCGGCTGCTCCGTGAGCCTTCCCGTCCGCGTTGGACCCCATACCTCAACCTGCGCTCGAGCCAACGGATGGACTCTTGGAGCAGGTTCATGCCCGAACATCGCCGTCGCAAGAACCCAAGCTAGACACCTGAACCGGCGGCGACCCTCCGCCACCCAAACTCGCCATGAAGCTCGCAACCTGCATCCCCGTCATCCTCTCGCTGCTCGCGGCCCCGGCAGCCGCCCAGAGCAAGTCCAAGCTCAAGAAGGAGCTGAAGACCATGGAGAAGGCCGCCAAGAAGGACCCTGACCAGCTCTTCGAGGCAGGCAAGTGGGGCCAGGAGAACGGCCTAGAGAAGGAGGCCGAGAAGATCTTCAAGCGCGTGCTCAAGTTCGACAAGGACCACGCTGGCGCGAACCAGGCGCTCGGGAACGAGGAGGTCGACGGCGCCTGGATGCCGGCGAAGCAGGCCGCGAAGCTGCGGGCCAAGGCGCTCGAGGCCGAGTACTCCGCCAAGGGCTACAAGAAGATCGACGACATCTGGGTAGAGCCCGAGAAGGTCAAGGACGCGCGCAAGGGGACGTTCTGGCACGAAGGCGAGAAGGTCACCAGGGATCAGAAGGTCGCCTACCAGAACGGCAAGGTGCGCCACCCAGTGACGGGGCAGTTCATCAAGAAGGAGGACCTCTCCAAGGCCGAAAACGGCTACTTCCCGCTCGAAGGCGGCAAGTGGGGCGATAAGGCGGAGGCCGACAAGTTCCACAGCGACCTCCGCACCCCATGGATGGTGCGCACCAGCTACGCCACGCTGGTCACTACGCTCCCCATCGACAAGGTCGAGGAGATCAAGCGCTTCGCCGACCAGGGGCAAGAGACCGTGATGCCGCTGTTCCGCGGACGCGAGCTGCCGCCGTCGCTCCGCCCGGTCATCGTCATCGCCAAGACGCGCGCAGAGTACGTCGAGCTGGGCACCAGCCTCGGCGACGGCACCGACATCGTCGGCGCGTTCCTGATCCGCGACGACGCCGAGATGCGCTTGCCCGATCAAGGGGTCGTACGCCCCGCGGTCTGTAACTTCGAGAGCAAGGACTGGGGCCCGCTGCTGCTGCGTCACGCCGCGGCCATCGCCTACGTCAACGCCGTCGCCGCGGAAGCCGGCGCCGACATGCCGCTGTGGTTCGTGCACGGCTGCGGCACGCTCACCTCACGCTTCGAGAACGACGAGCTCGCCGGCGGCTTCGGCAAGCAGCACCTCGCCAAGGGCGGCGTCGGCCCGATCAAGTCATGGCTGAGCAACTACGACCTCAGCCCGGACCTCTCGCAGAAGGAGGTCGACTACAACCTCTACCAAGCGGGCCTGATGCTCGCGTATGGCATGCGCGGCGGCGATCAAACGACGACCGACGCCCTGATGAACGTCACCAACGCCCTGTCCGCCGACGGCAAGGGCAGCGCCAGCAAGGCCCTGACCGGGTTCGAGAAGCTCCTCGACAGCAAGCAGGAGAGCATCGTTGAATACCTCAACAAGCTGATCTCGAAGGCCCGCTAACCCCTTGGCGCGCCTCGTTTCGCTGTTCTTTTGCGGGGCTGAGGCCGTTGTCGCGACAGGATCGGCGGCTACCTTGTCTACTATGAAGCCCTGCGCGGGTGTCCACCGCGCCCTCCCTGCCAACTGACTGCAGCAACCATGAACCTGTTCTCGATCCGTTCCCTGACCGCGATGGCCGTGCTGTCCGCCCCCCTGGCGGCGCAAGGCATGCTCCCTTACCTGCCTAAGAAGACGATGATGGCCATGACGGCGCCGGACCTGGCCAAGTCGATGGCCGAGTTCCAGCAGATGCCGATGGCCAAGATGTGGGCCGAAGATGAAGTGCAGGCCTTCATCGGCGACGTCATGGAGATGGCCATGGAGGGCATCGACCAGGGCATGGAGGAGATGCGCGCGATGCACGAGGCCGGGATGATGCCGATCAGCCCGGACACGCTGATGAAGCTGCGCGTCCAAGGCTTCACCCTCGCCGTCACCGACATCGAGGTCGGCATGGGCGACTTCGGCCCGATGCCGAAGATCGGCACGCTGGTGCACCTCGACTTCGGCGACGCGGCCGCGACCTGGATGCCGCTCGTCCAGATGGGGATGGGCATGCTGCAGCAAGAAGCCGGCGACGAGATGACGATGACCGAGTGGAGCATCGGCGACGTCAAGGCCGTCACCATGGCGCCGAACAACGCGCCGCCGGGCTTCGAGATGTCGATGAACGTCGCGATGGTCCCCAACGGCATCGTGCTCGGCACGCTCACCGAAGACGTCAAGGACGTCGTCACCAACTGGGTCAACAAGACGCCGGTGCTGAGCCAGACCGCAGGCTACGCCGCGGCCGCCAAGCAGATCGACACGGACGGCTCCGAGCTGCACATGTTCATGGCGCCCGACTCGCTGATGAGCAGCGGCATGGGCTTGATGCAGATGTTCAGCGAGATGGGCGGCGCCATCCCCACCGAAGGCGGCATGGTCGAAATGCCGATGCTCGACTTCGAAGGCGTCCAGCGCGCGATGAAGGCCATGGGCATGTCCGACATGGGCACGCTCGGCATGTCGATGAGCTACGAGAGCGGCAAGTCGGTCACGAAGTCCGTGCACGCCTACGCGGCGAACACCGCCACCACGGGCGCGGCGCGCACCGTCGACACATCGTTCCTCAAGTGGGTGCCGAAGGACGCGGTCTCGTTCAGCGCGGGCTCGCTCGACGCGGCAGGCATCTACGACATGATCGTCAAGGGCGTCCAGGCCTACGACGCCAACATGGCCGAGATGATGCTCGCGCAGTTCGCGCAGATGGAGAGCCAGCTCGGCTTCACCGTCCGCGGCGACCTGCTGGGTTCGATCGGGGACCACTACATCAGCTGGTCGATGCCGATGGGCACGATCTCGGCCGCGCCTGAAGTGGCCCTCCTGGTCAAGGTGAACAGCGAGGAGAAGCTGGTCGGCGCGCTCAAGAACATCGCCGCCCTCTCGCAGGGGATGGTCGAGCTCGAGGAGGCGACCAAGCGCGGCCTCAAGAGCTACCAGCTGCTCGTCAACATCGACCCGATGGACGGCATGGGCATGAACCCGCTGGAGATGTTCCAGCCGACGTTCGCGTTCAAGGACGGCTACATGGTGATGGGCTTCTCGGCGAGCGACGTGAAGCGCACGTTCAAGCGCATGGGCCGGGACGACAACCCGAAGGGCGACATCCGCTCCAACAAGGAGTTCATGGCGGTCGCCGACCAGATCCCGGAAGGCATCAACAGCCTCTCGTTCATGGACTGGAAGGCCAACTTCGAGAGCTACTACCAGATGCTCACCGGCGTGCTCGCGTTCGTCCCGATGCCCGAGGACGTCCCGCTCGACATGTCGATGATCCCAGACTCCGAGTCACTGACGCAGCACCTGTTCGCGTCGATGAGCTACTCGAAGGTCGACGCCAACGGCGGCGTCAGCGTCAGCGTCTCGCCGTTCGGGCCGGAGACCTACGCGATGCTCGTGGGCGGGCTCGTCGCCGCGGTCGCGGTCGGCTCGGTCTTCGACGGCGGCTTCTGATCCGCCCCGGGCGAAGCCTACGCGCAGCCGGCCCCCGTGGCCGGCTGCATTGATTTTGGGCTCCCGCTAGATCGCGACCTCGAGGTAGTCACCCCCGACTTGGTCGGCCAAGAGCAGGCCCTCGCCGACGAGTCGGACCCGGCTGCCTTCGAGCGCCACCAACCCCGAGGCTTGCTGGCGCGCGAAGATCGGCGCGAACCGCTCCATCACCGGCACGCCGATCCGCGCCTCTACTTCTGCAGCGTCCACGCCGTCGGTGCGTCGGACGCCGAGCCAGAGCGCCTCCGCCGCGCGCTGCAGCGGCCGCAGGGTCTCCGCGCTGCCCGCGCAGGGCAGGCCCGCGAGCGCGGCGTCCGCCCAGACGTCGAGCGCCTTGAGGTTGGTCGCGCGCACGCCGGCGCGGTGGCTGCTCGCGCCCGGGCCGACGCCGACGTAGTCGCCTTGCAGCCAGTAGTGGTCGTTGTGCCGGCAGGGACCACCGCGCCCGGCGAAGTTGCTGACTTCGTAGGCTTCAAACCCCGCTTGGGCGAGCCGCGCGCGCGTGTGCTCGAACATCGCCCGGTCGTGCTCTTGCGGGTTGGGCGCGACGCGTCCCTGTCGACGGTCGCGCTCGAAGCGCGTCCCAGGCTCGAACGTCAGGTTGTAGCAGGACAGGTGGTCGGTCCCGAGCTGCAGCGCGCGCTCGAGGTCGCTCCGCCACTCGTCCAAGGTCTCGCCGGGGATCCCGAACATCAGGTCCACGCTGACGTTCTCGAAGCCGGCCGCGCGCGCCGCCCCGAACGCGCGCTCAACGCCCGCGGCGTCGTGGGCGCGATCGAGCGCCTGCAGGTGGTGTGCGTGGAAGGTCTGGGCCCCGATGCTCAGCCGGCGCGCGCCGCCGTCTCGCGCGGCCCGCGCCTTGTCTTCGGTGAAGCTCTCGGGGTTGGCCTCCATCGAGACCTCAGGGCACGCGTCGAGGTCGACGCGCTCGCTGATGATCGCGAACAGCCGGCGCAAGCGGTCGACAGAGAGCAAGCTCGGCGTGCCGCCGCCGACGAACACCGAGATCGGGCGCTCGCCCCGCGGCCACCGCTGCGCCAGCTCTGCTGCGAGCGCGTCGAGGAAGCGGTCGTGGGCTTCGTGGTCCTCGACGACGTACGAGTTGAAGTCGCAGTAGCCGCACTTCACGACACAGAACGGCACGTGCACGTAGAGCGACCGAGGCATCACCAACAGCCTACGTGACGCGCCGTCCTAGGTCAGCGCGCGGTCTTCTTGGCTTGGCGCGGCGCCGGGAGCTCCTCCCCGAACTCGCGCGACATCACCTCACCGAGCTTCGCCAGGGCCTGCTTCTCCATCTGGCGCACCCGCTCCCTGGTCAAGCCGAAGCGCTTGCCGATCGCCTTAAGGGTCATCGGCTCGTTGTTCCCGAGCCCGAACCGCAAGCGGAGGATGCGCGCTTCGCGCGTATCAAGCTTCTCCAGGAGCTCGTGCATCCGGCCGATCTCCATCGCTTCGAGGATGGTCTCCTCGGGCGACGGGGTGTTCGTGTCCTCGATGACGTCCGCGAAGGACGCGCCGCCCTCGTCGTTCATCGAGTAGACCGGGCTC
>JAYYEE010000117.1:0-8735 GCA_036160175.1 Planctomycetota bacterium | reverse complement strand
CGAGCGGCTGGAAGCTCGTGCCCTCCAGGTTGAGGAACGCGAAGCGGGCCGCGTTGAACAGCTTGTTGCAGAAGTTGGCGCGGACCGCGAAGCGGTCGCTGGTCGCCGTGGCCGGCGTGATGGCCTGGTTGGGGTATTGGCCGATGAGGTCCATCGGTTCGCCGGCGACCGGGTCGACGAAGGTGCCGAGGTAGGGGCCGGGCTTCGCCGTCGCGAGGTCGACGAGCCGCTCGTCCTCACCGGCTTTGGTGAACGGCGAGATCGCCTGAACCGGCAGGCGCACGTCCTGCGTGCCGGTCTGCAGCTCGCAGACGACGTAGCGCAGCGCGTCGGCGCCGTAGCGGTCGATGATGTCGAGCGGGTCGATGCCGTTGCCCTTGGACTTGGACATCCGCACGCCCTTGCCGTCGAGGATCGTCGCGTGCAGGAACACGTCGGTGAACGGGACGTCGCCGAGGTTGTAGAGCCCGCTGATGATCATCCGCGCGACCCACAGCGTGATGATGTCGCGCCCGGTGACCAGGCAGCTGCCCGGGTAGTAGTAGCTGAGCGAGTCCGGGGCGTCGCCGCTGGCGCCCAGCTCGGTCTGGCCGTCGTCGACGCGGGCGTCGGCCGGGTTCGGCCAACCGAGCGTGCTGTGGGGCCAGAGCGCGGAGCTGAACCAGGTGTCGAGCACGTCCGGGTCGAGCTCGAGGCCCGCGCCCTGCAGCATCGGCGCGAACGCGTCGTCGGCCTGCTGCTCGAGGAAGCAGAGCTGCACCTCGACCGAGGTCGGGGCGTCGTCGCCCTTGAGGCGCTGGAACGCCTCGGCGGGGCCGAGGCGGCTGCCGTCGGGGAGCAGGATCCACGCGCAGACGTCGTCGCGTTCGAGCTGGCCCTGCAGCATCGGCTCCAGCATGAGCAGCTTCGGCGTCTCCATGTCGCCGCGCCAGACCGGGATCCGGTGGCCCCACCAGAGCTGCCGGCTGATGCACCAGTCGCGCTTTTCGCCGAGCCAGCGGTCGTGCATGTTGCGGTAGCGCTCGGGGTCGGGGTGGAAGGCGACCTGCTTGCGCGGGCTACCGTCCGCGAACGCGGGCAGCGCGCCGGCGGTCGCGTCGAGCGCGGCCTGGGCGAGCCCTGCGCTGCGGAACTCCTTGTCGGTGCCGCGGCCCATGACGACGCCGCCGTCCACGTCGCCCATGTTCACGAACCACTGCTTGCTGAGGTAGGGCTCGATGATGGTCTTGGATCGGTCCGAGTGGTCGACCTCGAGCTGGCGGTCCTCGATCCGGTCGAGCAGTCCGAGCGCGTCGAGGTCATGCAGCACCTGCGCGCGCGCCTCGAAGCGGTCGAGGCCCGCGTATTTGCCGCCCGCCTTGGACACGGTGCCGTCCGGGTTCAGCATGTTGACCGCGCCGATCTCGGGGTGGCGCTGCCAGACGTCGTAGTCGTTGGGGTCGTGCGCCGGCGTGATCTTGACGCAGCCGGTGCCGAGCGTCGGGTCGGCCCACTCGTCGGCGACGATCGGGATCTCGCGGTCGACCAGCGGCAGCTGGACCTTGCCGCCCGCCTTAGCGAGCGCGGCGATCGCCTCGAGGGTCGGGACGACCTCGGTCATGCGCGCCTGGAGGCGCTCCAGCTCCTGCGCTTGGTCGGCCTTGTCCTTATCGGTGGCCGCGGCCAGCCTTGTCTGCTGCTCAGCGATCGCAGCCTCAAGCGCGCGCTTAGGGTCGGGGTGCACGGCGACCGCCGTGTCGCCGAGCATCGTCTCCGGGCGGGTCGTCGCGATCGCCACGTGCGTCGGTCCGTCTGCGGCGCCCGCGATCGGGTAGCGGAAGTAGTGGAACTTGCCGGCGACGGACTCCTTGTAGAGCTCGTCGTCGGCGACGGCCGTCTGCAGCGCGCAGTCCCAGTTGACCAGCCGGTTGCCGCGGAAGATCAGCCCGTCGCGGAACATCTTGAAGAACGTGTGGCGCACCGCGCGCGCGCACACTGGGTCCATCGTGAAGCGCGCGCGGTCCCAGTCGCACGAGCAGCCCATGCCCTGCTGCTGGGAGACGATGCGCTGCTTGGACTTGTCGGCCCACTCGTGGATGCGTTCGACCAGGGCCTCGCGACCGATGTCGTGGCGGGTCTTGCCCTCGATCTCTTTCAGGCGCTTCTCGACGACGGCCTGCGTCGCGATGCCCGCGTGGTCGAGGCCTGGCTGCCACAGCGAGTTGTCGCCGCGCATGCGATGCCAGCGCGTCAGCAGGTCCTGCATGACGTTGTCCATCGCGTGGCCCATGTGCAAAGCACCCGTGACGTTGGGCAGCGGCATCATCACGACGTAGCGGTCGTCGCGTTGGTCGGGCGTCGCGGCGAAGGCCTTGTGCTGAAGCCATCGCTCGGTGACGGCGGGCTCGAGCGTCTGCGGCTCGTATCGGTCGGGCAGGTCGGTGCTCATCGGAGGGCAGGCAGGCTACCCGCCCGGGTGGCTCCGAGGCCAGCGTTCTGCGCCTACTGCAGGCCCGCGCGGGCCGCGACCAGCTTCTTCAGCGAGCCGACCGAGTAGCCGCGGTCGTGGTAGAAGATCACCTTACCGGCGCCGTCGAGCAGCAGGATCCGGCCGTTGCGGGAGCGCTCGTTGCCGGTGAACTGCGCCAGCTTCTCCGCCTCTTGGTAGACCGTGACGACCGCGGCCCAGTCCTCCTCGGGGATGCCGCTGCGCATGCCGTTGTCGATGAAGCCGCGGAACATCCTGGGCAGCATCCCAGGGAGCGTCGGGACCTCGAACGTCCGAGTGCTCCAGCCGAGCTGGTCGAGGCCGAGCAGCCAGCGGTCGAGGTCGAACTGGGCGTCCTGGACGTAGCCGATCAGCAGCAGCAGGGGCTCGCCGTCGGCGACGTCGGGGAGGGTGACGCGCTCGTCGGCGAGTGACGTGCCCGTCACCTGAGGAAGCCGCTCGCCGCTCGGGTCGCGGTTCGGCCACGTGGTGGAGCATGAGGCCGTCGCGAACAGCGTCGCGGCGGTCATCGGGAGGAGCAACCAAAGCCATCGTCGGGACACAGCAAGAGCTTCGACCGCGCCGACGGTCCAGATGCGTCGTCGGCTTGCTTCCCTGGCGCGGATGTCGGAGCCTGACGCCGTGGCCGCGGATCCAAACCCAGCGCCGCGGCCGGGCTTGGTCGCGAGGGCGCGCGCCTGCTGGCGCGGCTTGGGTCCGGCGGGGCCTCTGCTGGTGATCGCTGGTGGCGGCCCGTTGCTGGGGCTGCTCGCGTTGGTCGCCACTGCGGGCTCGTGGTTGCCGCTCTTCGAGGGCGGCGGGGCGGCCGCGGCTGCGGCGTTCTTAGCCCTCGGCGGACTGCTCGCAGCGTGCTGCATGACGCCGACGCACGCGACCTCGCTGGTCGCTGGATATGTGTTCGGCGCGCTCTGGGGCTGCCTGCTCGGCTTCGCCGTGGTGCTGATCGCCGCTGCGCTTGGGCGCGGCCTGTTCGCGCGGTTGGTCGGCGCCCGAGTCCTGGACGCGATCGCCGCTTCGGATGACGCGCGTCGCGTCCACCGCGCGCTGCTGGGGCGGGGGTTCTGGCGTACGGTGTGGCTGATCGCGCTGCTGCGCTTGTCGCCGCTGATGCCGTTCGCCGCGACCAACGTGCTAATGGCGTCGTTCGGCGTGCGCGCGGGCGCGTTCTTGTGTGCGACAGCGATCGGCATCGCGCCGCGTGTGATCGGCGTCGCGTTGGTCGGGGCGGAGTTGTCAGAGCTGGACTGGGGGGTCGACGCGCGCGCGTGGCCCGCGGTCGTGTCGGTCGCGGCGACGGTGGGCGTGCTCTGGTGGATCGGCGTCGCCGCCGGCCGCGCGCTCCGACGCGAGGTCGCGGCGCCGTGAACTGGCTAGCGCACCTCCGGCTCGCCCCGTCGTCGCCCTTGGTCCGGCTCGGCAACCTCGCCGGGGACTTCGTCCGGGGGGTCGACACGGCGGCGCTGCACCCTGACCTGCGGCGAGGGATCGCGCAGCACCGGGCCGTCGACAGGTTCGTCGATGCGCACCCCGCGCACCGTCGCGGCCGGACGCGCTTCGCTGCGCCGTGGCGTCGCTTCGCCGGCGTCGCGCTCGACGTGTTCTACGACCACTTCCTCGCGCGCGACTGGTCGACGCTCGGCGACGGGCGCCCCTTGGAGGCGTTCGTGGACGACGTGCACGATGAGCTCGCGCGTCACTGCGACCTCTTGCCCCCGGCGTTGGCACGCGCCTCGACGCGCATGAGAGAGCACCGCTGGCTGTCGATGTATGCTTCGATCGAGGGGGTAGACCAGGTGCTGCAGGCCATGGCGCGACGGAGCACGCGGGCGCAGCCGCTGGCGTCGGCGGCGTCAGAGCTCCGTCGGCTGTACCGCGCATTCGAGGCGGATTTCGCTGAGCTGTGGCCTGAGCTTCAGGCGTCCACGGCCGCGCCGTGAAAGTGCGCCGTTGAGCGGCAGGCGCCGCGCGGGTATGTCCGTGGCATGGCCAGTGATCCCGTAGTCATCTACAGCGACGGCGCCTGCCTCGGGAACCCCGGCCGCGGCGGCTACGGCACGGTGATGTTGTTCGGTGATCACCGCAAAGAGCTGCACCAGGGATTCCGGCTCACGACCAACAACCGCATGGAGTTGCTCGGCGCGATCGTCGGCTTAGAGGCGCTGAGCCGACCGTGCTCGGTGGATCTCTACTCAGACTCGACCTACGTGGTCAACGCCATGAGCAAGGGCTGGCTCGCAGGTTGGCGTCGGCGGGGATGGAAGACCGCGTCGAAGCAGCCGGTCAAGAACCAAGACCTCTGGCAGCGCATGGTCCAAGCGGTGGGCGATCACGACGTCCGCTGGCACTGGGTGAAGGGGCACAGCGGTGACCCAGAGAACGAACGGTGCGACACCCTCGCGGTCGCGGCTGCGAACGGAGCGGGGCTGCTCGAAGACGACGGCTTCGGCGGTTGAGCGCGGCGCCGCGGATCAGCGGACGCGGACGAGTCGGTGTCGCGGCAGCGCGAGCGCGTCGACGTGTTGCGCTACGTCGTCCAGGAAACGGTGTCCGTCGACGTAGTAGCCAGCGGTCGGCTTCAGCCCGGGCACGCGGGCTTGGAACCAGCGGTTGAGGCACTCGATCATTAGCTCACGGAGGTACTTCGCGAAGCAGCTCGCGAGCGCCGTGGGGAACGCGCGGTCTTCAGCGCGCTCTGCGAACGTGACCATCACGTCTCGTTCGTCTCGGCGGAGACGGTAGCTCGACTTGCCAGGTCGCTCATCAAGGACATGCACCGTCGCGTTTGGGCAGGTGCGGGCGAGGTCTCGCTGGTAATGCATGCGCCCGCCGCAGCGGTCTGCCACCAGTTGGCAGGCGTCCTGCGTGCCGACGCGTGGAATGAGCGTGTCGATCAGCTCGCCGAGCACCGCGCTGTAGGCGTGAAAGTGGGCCTTGCTCTTGTTGTCGGTGTCCGCGATCAGCACGTTCCACTCCTCGACGTCCACCGCGCGTACCGCCACGTCCAGGAGCTCTGCGCCGCCTGCCCGTAGTGATCGAGCGACCAGCTCCCCGGTCAGGGTCAGCCAGTCGCGGTCGGCAACACGCGGCAGCGTCAGCCCGAGGTCTTCGTACCACGGGCATCGGCGCAGCGGCTCGAGGTCGTGCCCGAGCGCGACCAGCCACTCCTCCAGCGAGCTAGGCGGCTCACCGTGCAGCGCGGCCCAGAACACCAGGGCCGTCTCTTCCAGGCGACGGAGGCCGTGCGGCCCAGACTTGACCTTCTTGCTGTCCGCGACGCGGACCTTGCCGGGGACGTGCTTGAGCTTGCTCACGTGCCGCTGCAGCAGGCGCCATGGCGCCGCGCCTTCAGGCCCGGCCATGGTGACGCCGCCGACCACCAGCGGCCCGAGGATCGGGCCGAGCCCGGCTTCGTCGACGCCAGCGAGGTAGTTCACCCAAGCACGACATCCCAACGGAGGGCGAGCGTCAAGCGGCCGTAGCATGGTCCGCTCGGGAGCGGCGCTTCGGCTCGCCGAGGGGCGTGCCGATAGGCAAGGCATGAACGTGCTGCTCGTCGTCGATGACCCGCTGCTGCGGGACCTAGTCAAGGTCGGTCTCGAACAGTTCGACGGGGTCCGAGTAACCGCTGGGCGGGGGGCTGCTGGGGTCGCGTTGGCGCGATGCCGGCCGTACGACTGCGTCTTCATCGGGGTCGAGGCCTCGGCGCAGCGCGGCGCAGAGCTGCTGCAACAACTGCGCGCGTTCGAGCAGGAGGCGGCGCTGTTCCTGCTGGCGGACGCGCGCGTAGCCAAGGAGCTCGGCCGCGAACGGTCGAAGTTCGACGTGCACACCGTCGTCGGGACGCCGCTGCAGGCCAAGGACCTCTTCTCCTCGTTCGCACGGTTCCTCGAGCGTCGGGCGTCCTCACGAGAGCGCGCGGCGCGCGACCAGCAAGTGACTCCGGCCCTGCGGTGATCGCTCGACGCAGGCGCCTGCTTGCTCAGGAGGCGCCGGTCGGGTTTCCTGGCGCGTGCATGGACCGCCAGATGCAAACAGGCAGCGCCCGCCCCCGTAGCACGCTCTACTTAGAGAGCCGCTATCGCAAATTGCGGCGCGGGTTGCCGCAGACGATTTTCTTCTGCCCGAAGTGCAAGGGAGACCGTCGTCGTCGACGCGGGTGTGAGGCTTGCGAGGGCTTCGGCAAGCTGACGAAGGACTCGGTGCAAGAGCTCATCGGTCGGCGAGTGATCCCGCAGATGCAGGCTAAGACCGGAAAGTTCCACGGCGCTGGCCGAGAAGACATCGACGTCTTGATGCTGGGCCTCGGTCGACCGTTCGTGTTCGAGGTCGTCGGCGCGAAAAATCCAAACCTCGACCTCGAAGCGCTGCGGCTCGACATCGTAGAGCGTGCGGAGGGGGCCATCGAGCTGGCGCCGTTCGAGCGCGTCGACCGCAAGCGGGTCGTCTATTGGAAGGAGACCCACTTTGACAAGGTCTACCGCGCTGAGGTGGCGGTCGCGTCGACGCCTGCAGACGAGGCGTTGGCTTCCGTGCAGGCCTTCGCGGGGGGGATCCTGCAGCGAACGCCGCAGCGGGTCGCGCACCGACGCGCCGACCTAGAGCGGGAGCGGCGGCTGCGCGTGCTGTCGCTGGAGCCGCGTGACGATGGCGCCCTGGAGCTGCGCGTCGTATGTCAGCACGGCACCTACGTCAAAGAGTGGATCTCTGGTGACGAAGAGCGCACATCGCCGTCGCTCGCGACGCTGCTAGGCGTGGGGTGTCGCTGCGCGGTGCTCGACGTCGAGGAGATCCTGACCCCTGGCGTGAGCGGGCCGTCGCTGGAGGGCTAGCTCGGCTGCGCGGGGGACGTGCGGCCACGCGCCGAGCGTTGCCGGCGCCGGAACGCGTGGATCGACCGCAGGTACGCAAAGCTGTCCCGGATCAAGCGGACGGTGCTCGCCTTGTCCGTGCGGCGTTCGAAGGTCGTGTCGACCTCGGCGATCCGCAGGCCGGCGCTGTGAGCGAGGATCATGACCTCGGAGTCCCAGAACCATCCCGGGTCCTCGGTGCGTTGAACCACGTCTATGATCCGCTCGCGCACGAAGAACTTGAAGCCGGTCTCGGTGTCGCGGAACGGCACGTCAAAGAGGGCGTGGAAGAGCCAGCGGTAGCTGTGACTGACGACCTTGCGCAGTAGCAGCGTCGGTTTCCATCCAGGGGCGTAGCTCCGATACGCGGTCGCGCCGTCCGCGCCAGCGTCGATCGCAGCGAGCACCTTGGGCAAGTGTCGGCAGTGGACCTCGAGGTCGATGTCGAGGAAGCCGACGACCTCGCCCCGCGCGAGCAGGAAGCCCTCCTTCACCGTGCCGCCTCGACCGACGTTTTGGTCGTGGAAAACCGCGCGTCGGTTGGGGTGGCCGGCGACCAGCGTCTCGACCAGCGCCGCGGTGCCGTCCCGGCTCTTGTCGTCGATGAAGATCAGCTCGTAGCTGCGCCCTAAGGCGTCCAGCGTCTCGACCAGCTGCGACACGGAGTCGACCAAGTGGGACTCCTCCATGTAGCAGGCGATCACGACGCTGAGCTCCGGCGTCTCTTGGGCGCTGGTGGTCACGTCCTGATCCTCACTTTGTAGATGGTAACTCCTTGGCAATGCTGCGTGTGCAGGCGCTCGAGGTTCGGGTCGAGCAGCAGCTGCTCGACGCTGTCGTCGACAGACGCGTGGGGGTGCCAGCGGTTGCGGACGAGGAAACACGGGCCGGAGTAGCCGGGCGGCAGCGCGAGCTCCGCCGCGCGTGGTCGGCAACGGCGAATCAGCAGGTCTGCCTGGCTGCGCAGGCTGCGCTTCTGGGCCGCGAAGTCCTCAAACATCGCGGCCGCGCGCGCGCCGAGCGCGCGGCCGGCGAGGCGCTCGACCTTGTCGGCGATGTCGGCGGGGCGCAGGTCAACCTCGAGGTTCTCTGCGTCCTGGATGCGCGGGTCGTAGTAGCTGAGCGTGCGCGGGTTTGGCAGCGACGTGAAGACCGGCGAACCGCCGGCGCCGGCGTCGATCTCGTCCCCCAAATAAGCGGCCGCGCTCTGCCAGTCAGGGTGCGGTTTGTAGACGGTCCACTCGGTCTCATACGTGAAGTAGAGCGCCACGAGGGCCGCGCTGGCGCAGGCGAGGGTCGCTCCTGCGGCTGCCTTGCGCACGACGGCGGGGAGCCACTCGACCCCCGCGCCCGCGAGGAGCAGCACGAACGGCAGCGCCGCGATCGACGAGCGGTTTACG
>JAYYEE010000116.1:0-7591 GCA_036160175.1 Planctomycetota bacterium | reverse complement strand
CAGCTATCCCTGGGCGTTAGGAGCCTGGTTCGCGCTGATGCTGTTCTGCGCCGGCAGTCTGCCGGGGGCCATGGCCGACCACCGCGCCGAGCGAACGGTGCTCCGCGCGACGCCGCACCTCCGAGCGGGATGGATGCTGCTGCGTTGGCCGCTCGTGCTGCCCCTGCACACTTTCACCAAGCTCGTCATCCGAGCGCTGCGTGTGCAACGAGAAGCAAAGAGCGACCCTGCAGACGTCCAGAAGCAGGTCATGGCCGCCGTCGCCGACAACGTCGACGAAGCCGAGCTCGCCGACGCTGAGCGCACCTGGATCGGCAACATCGTCACGCTCAAGGATCAGGACGTCGCGAACGTGATGACCCCTCGCCCTGACATCATGGCGTTGGACGAGTCGATCAGCCTCGGCGAAGCCGTCGACAAGGCGCTGGAGCACGAGTTCTCGCGCTACCCGGTCTACCGCGACCGCCTCGACGAGGTGGTCGGCATCTTCTACGTCAAAGACGCGATGCGGCGGATGCAGGAAGACCCAGAAGCGCTCGCAGACACGCCGCTGCGCGACCTCCTCAGAGATCCGCTGTTTGTCCCTGAGACCACCGGCGCAGCGCAGCTGCTCCGCCGGATCCAGTCGGGCAACCAGCACATGGCGATCGTCATCGACGAGTACGGAACGACGGTCGGCCTCGCGACCGTCGAGGACCTCGTCGAAGAGATCGTCGGTGAGATCGAGGACGAGTACGACCCGCCGTCATCGGCGCAGGACGGCGACCAGATCCAGGTCGTCGAGCCCGGCCGCGTCCTTGAGATCCCCGCCCGCACGTCCGTGCAGGAGATCAACCGGATCCTGGGCTCGAGGCTGTCGGACGATGGGGACTGGGACACCGTCGCGGGCCTCGTGATCGACAGCGCGAACCGGATCCCGGTCTCCGGCGAGACCATCGCGGTCTCCGACGTCGAGTTCCTAGTGCTCGCAGCGGACGAGCGCCGCGTGCAGCGGCTGCGCGTGACGCGGGTCGAGGCCCCGACGGCCGAGGAAGCGCGGTGACTCCAGGTCAACGCGCGCCGCGACGTGCGGGTCGTCAGACGACCACCCAAGCCATCATCCTCAAGCGCCGCGACTTCCGCGAGTCCAGCCGCATCGTCACCTGCATCACGCGGGAGCACGGCAAGATCACCGGCCTCGCAAAGGGGGCCCATCGACCCGATTCCCCGATGCTGGGAAGGATCGACTTCCTCAACGAGGTCGACGCGACGTTCTCTGCAGACCGCGGCGGCCTCCGGCTGTTGACGCGCGCGAAGCTGACGCGAGAGCGGCGCGCGCTGCGACAGCCGCGGCGATTCCTCGCCGCAGGCCACGTCGCGTGGCTCGTCGACGTCGCCTGCGACGAGGGCCGCCCCGATCCAGCGCTGTTCGATCTCTTGTTGGGCGGCCTGAACCTGCTGGAGCGGTGCCCGCTGCGGGCCATTCCACAGGTCGTCATAGGGATCGAAGTCCGGCACCTGGACGCGCTCGGGGCGCTGCCCGATCTGGACCACTGCGCCGAGTGTGGCTGCGAGCTGGGAGACGCCGCGTACCGGCAAGCGGACACGTTGGGCCTAGCTTGTCGCGCCCACGCTGGCCTCCCCAGGCAGCCCGTCCCGCCGCGGTCGCTGCGGCTCCTGCGCGCGCTCCGGTCCACGAGCGGACGGGATTGGCCGGCGCTGGACACCGAAGACGCGGTCGCGCAGACGGCGCCGCTGCCCGCGCGCTGGCTCGCCGCGGCGCTCGAGCAGCGCGCGCCCTACCGCTCGCTGATCTTCCCCGGGCGCGGTGCACAGCGGGCTGAGAGCGCCGCGCGCGCGCGCCGCTGACGCAGCAGCGTCGCCTTCCTATGCAAACAGTTGCCGCGGGGGCGCCGGTGCCCGACGATCAACGGCATGACCTGTCGCCGCTCCGCAACTGCCGCGCTCGGCCTGCTGCTCGTTTCGGGCGCGTGCGCGACTACGGAGAATCCGCCCCTGGTCGCTGCCCAGCTGCTCGCGAATGCCGAGGAGCAGGTGGCGGCGGGAGCATCCGAGGAGGCGCTCGCGAGCATCGAGCCGCTCGCGGGTGATCAATGCCCAGAGCGGATGCGTGACCGGCGTGACCTCGTGAAGGCGACGGCAGAGGTCGGGCGCGAGGAGTATTGGGAAGCCTTCCTGATCCTCGAGCGGTTTTCGGACGATTACCCGCTGAGCGACCTCCGACCGCAGGTCATGGATCTGCTCTGGTCGATCTCGGCCGCGCTCCTCGAGCGCGACACGAGCTTCTGGGTCTTTTGGTCAGACCGCGCAGGCGCGCGCGCCGTGCTGGAGCACCTGATCACCCGGCACCCTGACACGCAGCGGCTCGCGGACGCGCTCCGCATCCTCGGCGACATGGCGTTCGAGTCGCAGGACTTCGAGATGGCGCAAGCGCGCTACCGAGAGATCATCCTTGAGCGCCCCGACAGTGACTGGCGGTTCTACGCCAACTTCCGCTTCGCGATGAGCATCGCAGCTGGGCTGCGCGGGCCCGAATACGACCTCGACGGGATGAAGATCGCCGCGACCGAGCTGCGCACGTTCCTCCGCTCCGCGCCTGAGAACCCCGCGATGGTCCGCGAAGCCGAAGCGGCGCTCGCGCAGGTCCTCGAGTGGCAGATCCAACGACACCTCAAGGTGGTCGCTTACTACGGGACGCTGGGGAACCTAGAAGGGCAGCTGCACCACGCGCGCCTCGCTACCCGTGACGAGCTCTCCGGCTCACCAGGATACGACGAAGCGGTCGCGCTGCTCGAGCGCCTTGAGGCCGAGCGCGTGCGAGCCGCTGCGCCCGCGCCGAACGGAGGGAGACCGTGAAGCGCGCCGCTGCGACGCTGCTGGCCGGCCTCCTCGGCGCCTGCGGTTACACGACCGGGACCGGGCTGTCCGAGCGCGGCATTGAGTCGGTGGCGTTCCAAGTCGTCGGCAACGAGAGCTATCGGCAGCGCTTCGAAGTCGAGATCAGCCGCTACCTCGCGCGCGAGCTGCCGGTGACGACCGACCTGCGGCTCGCGACGCGCGCCGACGCCGACGCGGTGCTGCAAGTCGTGCTGACCGACGCGCGGGAGCGCACCGCGGTGATCGGCGTGCGCGACCGGCAAAACCCTAGCGCCATCAACTACCCGAGGACGCGCGAGGGCGCGCTGCTCGGGGCGGTCACCGTGCGGCTAGTCGGCCGCGACGGGACCGTGCACATCGACCGCCAGCTGCGGGACCGGACCGAGTTCCGCTCGCCGCTCGGCGAGAACCTGACCTCGGCCCGCGCCGAGATGGCCGAAGACCTCGCGCGCAAGATCGCGCTCGCCTTGGAGAGTGACTTCTGAAATGACCGACCCCGTACAGCCGCTCGTCGGCGTCATCATGGGCTCGCGCAGCGACTGGGCAACCATGCAGCACTGCGCGGCGATGCTCGAAGAGCTCGGCGTGCCCCACGAGGTTCGCATCGTCTCCGCGCACAGGACGCCGGATTGGTTGATGGAGTACGCAGGCTCCGCCGAGGAGCGCGGGCTGCAGGTGTTGATCGCCGCCGCTGGTGGGGCAGCCCACCTGCCCGGGATGGCGGCCAGCAAGACCTGCCTGCCCGTGCTCGGCGTGCCGATGGACGCGACCGTCATGAAGGGCATGGACGCGCTCCTCTCCATCGTCCAGATGCCGGGCGGGGTCCCGGTCGGCACCCTCGCGGTCGGCAAGCCCGGCGCCGTCAACGCGGCCTTGCTGGCGGCGTCGATGCTCGGGGAAGCCCACCCAGAGCTGCGTGACGCGGTGCGGCAGCGCCGCGCGGAGATGACCGCCAAGGTCCTCGGCGACCAGGACCCCCGCCTCGATCCGCCTGCATGATCACCGCCATTCTCGGAGGAGGACAGCTGGCCCGCATGCTCGCGCTCGCCGGCGCGCCGCTCGGGCTGAGAATCCGCGCGCTCGACCCGTCCCCCGACGCTGTCGCGGGCCACGTCGCGGAGCTCGTGACCGCCTCCTACGACGACCGCGCCGCCCTACAGCGCCTCGCCGACGGCGCGGAGGTCTGCACGTTTGAGTTCGAGAACGTCCCGGTCGCCGCGACCGAGTGGCTGACGTCGCACGCCAACGTCCGCCCCCACCCGCGCGCGTTGGCCGTCGGCCAGGACCGCCTCGAAGAGAAGACCCTGTTCCAGCGGCTGGGGATTGGCGTCGCGGACTTCCGCCCCGCCAGCACGCGAGAAGAACTGCACGCAGCCGTCGAAGCCGTGGGCGCCCCGTGCATCGTTAAGACACGCCGGCTCGGCTACGACGGCCGCGGCCAAGTACGCCTCCAGCCCGGCGCCGCGCTGACGGCGGCTGTCGACGCGGCGTGGGAAGAGCTCACCGCGGGCTACGACCAGGGGCTCATCGTCGAGGGCATGATCGCGTTCGACCGCGAGCTCTCGGTGATCGCCGTGCGGAGCGCGACCGGCGACGTCGCGTGTTACCCCCTCGTCGAGAACGAGCACGCGGGCGGCATCCTCCGCCGCAGCCGCGCGCCGGCGCCGAACCTCACTCAGAACCTGCAGGCTGACGCGAACGACTTCGCCGCGACCCTGCTAGGAGAACTGGACTACGTCGGCACGCTAGCGGTCGAATTGTTCGACGTGGGCGGCGCGTTGCTCGCGAACGAGATGGCCCCGCGCGTCCACAACTCCGGGCACTGGACCATCGAAGGCTCCGAGTGCTCGCAGTTTGAGAACCACCTGCGCGCGGTGCACGGCATGCCGCTCGGGAGCACCGCGATGACGCAAGGCGGCTTCGCGACCATGATCAACTTGATCGGCGAGATGCCTGCTCGCCCGCACGTGCTCGCGCTGCCCGGCGTCCACCTGCACGACTACGGCAAGGCGCCCCGGCCGAACCGCAAGCTCGGCCACGCGACGGTCGTCGGCCAGGACCGAGCGGCCGTCGACGCGCTCGCCGCGCGGATCCTCGGCTAGGCGCGGCCTTGGCCCGAGACTTGCTTGGTCTTAGGCGTCCCAACGACCTCTCACCATGAAACCACTCCTCCTGCCTCTGGGGATCACGGCCCTCGTCGCGCTGACCACCCTCGCTTCCTGCCTGCAGACGCACGGCAAGGGCGTCGAAGTGCTACGCGGCGGTAACACCTTGTCGCCGTCGGCCGCCGAGGGCTTGGGCAGCCAGGAGCACTACGACAGGGTCATGAAGAGCGCGTTCTGCGCGGAGTGCCACCCGGCGATCTACGCCGAGCATGAGCTGAACACGCACGGTCGGGCGTACAGCGACAAAGAGGTCCGGCTCGCGACCGGCAATTTCCGCACGGCGAACTGCATTCGGTGCCACACGCCGCGACCGATCTTCGAGACGGGGGTCGGCAACAACCCCCGCCGACGCCACTTCGGCCTCGAGGACGGCAACTCGTGCATGACCTGCCACTGGCAGCAGGACACGGATTACTCGCAGTTCGTCGGCGGCGCCGACTGCAAGACCGCCTTCCACCCGGACGTCGGCACGGTCGAGGCCTGCGCGTCGTGCCACAAGAACCACGGCACGCCGTACCAGTGGGAGAAGTCCCCAGAGGGCAAGCTCGCGGGCCGGACCTGCGTCAGCTGCCACATGAAGCGCGTCACGCGCCCGATCGCCGTCGGCGGCCCAGTCCGGCGGGTCTACAGCCACGCGTTCCCCGGCGCTCGCGACGTCGACCACGTTCGCTCTGCCTATGACTACGAGGCATCCATCGTGGGCAACGAAGCCGTCGTGATCGTCGCGAACACCGGCGCCGGCCACAACTTCCCGACCGAGCTGCGGCAGCGCTCGGTGGAGTCGCTGGTGATCGTCAAGGACGCCGAGGGCCATGAGGTGG
Source organism: Planctomycetota bacterium (assembly GCA_036160175.1). Taxonomy (GTDB): domain Bacteria; phylum Planctomycetota; class UBA1135; order UBA1135; family UBA2386. The sequence goes on along the minus strand of JAYYEE010000116.1, from coordinate 1,728 downwards.
CGCGGTCACGCAAGGTCTTCCGCGACCCGTACAAGCGCCCCTACGGCATGACCCTGCAGACCAACACGCAGATCCCGAGCGGCGAGGAGCGCGAGCACCGCGTGCCGATCGGCGTCGCAGACGGCACGGTCACCTGCGAGCTGCACTACAAGTTCTACTTCCCGATCGAGGACAACCACCCTGAGCTCGCCAACCGCCTTGAGCGACGCACGCTGGTGTTCGCCGACATCGAACCGAACGACGCCGAGGTCGAGACCGACCCTTACGCAGACGTGAAGACGCCCGAGGGCATCTCGCCCGAGCAAGCCAGCCCGAGCGACCTCCCGGAGCTGTCCGAGTTCGTGCGCGGCACGGTGACGTTTGAGATCCCGCAGGGCGACACCCAAGCCGACATTGACGCGCTCGTCGAGCTCTACAACTTCCAGATGCCGGAGGCGAACCGCAAGGCGATGGACCGCCTGGTCGAGATCGGCAGGCCCGCGGTGCCGGCGCTGATCCAGGCGCTCGGCTCGTGGGACAACAAGACCTACGACAAGTCGAAGACGACGCTGCTGCGGATCGGTCGGCCCGCCGCCGACTTGGTGCGCGCCGCGATCACCGACGAGAGCCTCTACATCCGCGTGCACTGCCGCGAGCTGCTCGGCGAGCTGCCGCTGCCGGCCGACAAGCAGGCCCTGATCGACGAGGTCAAGCTGGGCCTCGACAGCGACAACGCGATGGACCGCGTCACGACCATCCAGCTGCTGGGCCGCCTGCTGGCGCGGGGCGAGGTCGAGCGGATCCGCGCGCGCCTGACGGAGTTTGACCCAGACATCGTGCGCGCCGCCGCGATCGCGCTCGCCGAGCTGGGCGACACCGGGAGCGTCGCCGCCATCGACGCGGCGCGGAGGCGCCACACCTTCGTCGAGATGAAGATCGACCTCGCGGTCGTGCTCGGACGCCTCGGCTCGGCCGCTGGCGTGACGGACCTGCTGCCGCTGCTCGACTATGACGACGACCTGATCCGCGAGAAGGCCTTCGAGAGCTTCTACAAGGTCACGCAGGCGCACCTGGGCTACGAGCCGATGGCTCCTCGCCCCGACCGACTGGCCGCGCTCGGGCGCCTGCAGGGCTGGTGGGCGAAGAAGGGCGCCGACTTCGCGCCGAAGGCCTGGCCGCAGCCTGAGCCGGACGTCGACCGCGACGCCTTCCACTTGGTCAAGCGCCTCGGCGGCGGCACCGGCCTGATCCCTGCTGCCGAGAACGACCAGGACGCGATCGACCGCATCCTGGCCGACGGCACGGACGCGCTGCCGGCGCTGATCCGCGGCTTGAAGTTCCCTCCTGGCTTCGCGGCCAAGCGCGCGTCCGTGCTCGCAGCGCTGCAACGTCTAGGTGACCGGCGCGCCGCGCCGTTCGTGCACGCCGTGCTCCGAGACCCGGTGTTCGGCGTCGCGCACTGGGCCGCGTCGGCGCTGGAGCAGGTCGGCGACGAACACTGCATCGACGGGCTGCGGCGCTTCGAGGCGCGGGTCCGCCAAGCCGCGAAGGCCGGCGCCCTGCCGAAATCGATCCCTAGCCCCGACCCGCTGCTGGCGTCCGCGGCGCGCACGCGCCTGATGCTCGGCGACTTCGACGCGCGCGTTGACCGGGTCTCGCTGCTCGCGAGCGACGACGTCGGCGCGCGGCGCGCGGCGATCGACGCGCTCGCCGAGAAGTTCGGCGGCCGCCGCGGCTATGACCCAGAGG
>JAYYEE010000115.1:0-7659 GCA_036160175.1 Planctomycetota bacterium | reverse complement strand
TCGACGCGCTGAAGGAGGAGCCGCTGAACCTCGTGGTGCGCACGCTCCTTAACCGCGAGTGGGCGCGATCAGGTGACGGCGGCGACGTGCAGGTCGTGGAGTTCGGCGCCGCCGACATTCGCCGGTCGGCGCGCGCGCTGGAGGAGGTCGACATCGCGATGTCGCCGCCGCTGGTCCGGCTCGAGGTCCGCGTGCAAGACAACGTCGTGCTCGCGGTTCGCAAGGAGCACGTCGAGTTCCTTGCCGAGGGCTTCGCGAGCCGCCTGCTGCTCGAGAAGGCGCAGTTCACGCCGCCGGAGGTGAAGGTCTTGGGTCCGGCGCGGAGCATCCAGAAGTTCGCCGAGCGCTTTGAGCGCGGTGAACCAGTGCTGCGCGCGCAGCTGGATGAGATCGAACCGCAGGCGTCGGGACAGCTCACGATCATCGACGGGCCCGAGATGGGGCTGTACTTCCAGCAGCCTGCGAGCGTCCGCGTTGACCTACTGCCGACGCGCGACGACTACACCTTCGAACTGCCGGTGGTCGTCGACGACCTGAACCTCAAGGAAGCAGACCGAGGCGTGTTCCTGCCTTCGGAGGCGCGGATCCCGCAGCGCGTCAGCCTGTCCGGTCGCCTCCGCGTTGACGTCGGCGTCATCGAGAGCGACGAAGCGCGCCAGCGGTGGGCTGAGGCGAACCTCCGGCTCGTCGTGCACCTCCAGCGCCCCGAAGACGGCAACCGCTTCGGCGAAGTGCTGAGTCGTCCGCTGCACCTCGTGCCCATCGGCCCCTTGCTCGAGCGCACGGAGGTGGGGGAGTACAAGATCGAGGGGGCGCGCAACGTGACGCTCCGTCGCAAGAACCCATGACCATGATCGAACCGGTCAAGTTCGGCACCGACGGGCTGCGTGGTCGCGCCGGCGAGGCTCCGATTGATCCCGCGACTCTGCGCCGCGTCGGCGCGGCGCTCGGCGTGCTGCTGCATCGCGGCGGCGACGGGTCGCAGCGGAGGGTCCTGATCGGCGACGACGGCCGCGAGTCTTCTCCCTGGATCGTCGAGAGCCTCGTGCAAGGCCTGATGGGCGCGGAGGTCAGCGCGGCGTCGGTCGGCGTCGTGACGACGCCGGCGCTCGCGCTGCTGACCGCTCGCGGCCCCTACAGCGCCGGCGTGATGATCAGCGCCTCGCACAACCCCTCCGATGACAACGGCGTGAAGATCTTCGCGGCCAACGGCGAGAAGCTGTCGACGGCCGACGAGCGCGAGCTCGAGCGGTTGTCGAGCGAGTTGACGCCTGAGTCCCCGGGCGAACCTCGCATCCGCGCGGGTGAGAAGAGCGTGCTGCAGTACGAAGAGCTCCTGGGGCAGCGGTTCATGGACCTCGACCTCACGGGGCGCCGCGTTTGCGTCGACGCCGCCAACGGCGGGGGCGCTGCGATCGCGCCGCGCGTGCTGAGGATGTTCGGCGCCGAAGTCGTCGAGGTCGGCTGCGCGCCGGACGGCTTTAACATCAACGACGGCGTCGGAGCGCTGCACCCCGAGGGCCTCGCGCCGCTGGTGCTTGAGCACGGCGCGTGCATGGGGATATGCCTCGACGGGGACGGCGACCGCGGGATCTTCATCGACGAGAGCGGCGCAGTGCAGGACGGCGACGCGGTGATGGCCTTCTTCGGCGCCCGTATGCACGCCGCAGGGCAGCTGCCCGGCGGGGTCGTCGCGGCGACCGTCATGAGCAACCTGGGCATGCACGAGGCGCTGCGCGCCGCCGGCGTCGAGGTGCATACGACTCCAGTGGGGGACCGCAACGTGGTCGCGGCGATGCGTGAGCACGGCTTCGCGCTCGGCGGCGAGCAGTCAGGGCACACGTTGTTCCGCGAGCACGACCTCGTCGGCGACGGGCTCTACACAGGGCTCCGCATCTTGGAGGCGATCGGCGACGGCAAGATGTCGGCGGCGTTCGCGGCCTTCTCCCGCTTCCCGCAGAAGCTGGTCAACGTCCGGGTGCGCGAGAAGCCTGACCTCTCGACGATCCCGGCGGTCGCCGCGAAGTGCCGTGAGATCGAGTCGGCGCTCGGCGACGCCGGTCGGCTGTTGCTGCGCTACTCGGGGACCGAGCCCAAGTGCAGGGTGATGATCGAGGCGCGGGACGGCGCGCTGTGCGAGCGCCTCTGTGACGAGCTCGCCGGGCTGATCCAGGCGGAGCTCGGCGCGTGACCGCGACGCTCGCGCTCACAGGCAGCAACCTGTGCGGAGACGCGGCGTTCTCCGCGGCCGTGCTGTCCGAAGGCGAAGTCACGGTCTCGAGCGTCCCCGCCGGCGAGCGAGGAGACCTCGCGTCGCTCTGCCGTGACCTGTGCGCGTCCCGCGATCTGCGGCCCGAACAGCTTAGCAGGATCGTGCTCGACGTCGGGCCGGGCTCCTACACGGGCCTCCGGGTCGCGGTGACGTTCGTGCGCCTCCTCCAGCAGTATTCGTCCCTAGAGGTCGAAGGCGTCTGCAGCCTCGCGTTGCTCGCGCGCCGCGCAGCAGAGGTTGCTCAGGCGGCCGACGCGCCGGTGAGGACGTTGCTCGACGCGCGCCGCGGTCGATGGCACACCGCGCTCCATCAGCACGTTGACGGCACGACGTTGGAGCTAGAGGCGGCGCGCGCCTCCAAGGTCGGTGAGCTGCTCGAGGTGGTCGACGGCCAGCACGTGCTCGCCGCGCCCGCGGCGTTCGCGGACACACTCCGCAGGGAGCACGGCCTCGATTGCCTGGCGGTCTCTGGGTGGTCTGCAGACGCGCTGTTACTCGACGGCTTGCCGCGGTTCGCCGCTGCGCCGGCAGACTTGGAGCCTCGGTACCTCATGGCTAGCTACGCAGAGGATTAGACGTGCGCGTGTTCAAGAGCATCTGGACGCTGCATCGCTGGCTCGGGATCACCGCTGGCGTCGTGCTCATGATGACCGCGATCACCGGCGTGCTGCTGTTGGTCAAGAAGGACTACAGCTGGATCCAGCCCTCGACGATGCCTTGCGCTGAGGGGGCGATCGATGAGCTGCAGCCGCTGCAGAAGGTCTATGAGGCGGTGTTCGCCCTGGATCTGCCGCAGTTCCAGAGCGAGGAGGACATCGCGCGCATCGACTTCCGCCCGAAGAAGCGTCTGCACAAGGTCCTCAGCAAGCATGACCACATGGAGGTGCAGGTCTGTGCGATCACGCTCGCGACGAGCGCGCCGCGGGTGCGCCGCAGCGATTGGATCGAGTCGCTGCACGACGGCTCCTTGTTCGGAGACTTCGCGCACGGCAAGGTCATGCCGGCGGTCGCTTTGATCCTGATCTTCCTCTGCGGCAGCGGCTACGTGATGTGGGGGGTCCCGAAGTGGCGGCGCTGGCGAAAGCGCCGCGTGAGCTGACTAGCGCCAGAGCAGCGCCAGCGCGACGACGGTGCGGCCCGACCAGAGCGCGGTCCTGACCCAGTTACTCCCGACCAGCGTGCGCCACGCGCGCTGGTCAAAGCCTTGCGACAGCCGCGCGTGACAGGGGACCTGGACGGCGAAGGTCGAGAGCCAGAGCGCGGCGACCATCATGGCGCCAGCCCAGGCGAGCGGCTCGGCGTCGGCAGGCGCCCGCAGCAGGAGCCAGCACGAGAGCCCGAGCTCGGCGACCATGGGCGGGAGCACGACGAACGTCGTGAGCGCGGTGTGCCGCTCCTCGTAGGCGCGGAACGCGCGCGCGTCGACCCGCGCGAACAGCGGATAGTGCACCACTTGTACGAACCAGATGACGCCCGTCATGAAGACGGTCGCGACCAAGTGCAAGAGCAGCAGCTGGCTGTAGGTCATGACGGCGAGCTCAGCGCTGAGCGCGGTGGTGGCGCCAAGCGAGCGCGAGGATCAAGCCGAACGGCGCCCACCAGATGAGGTCGTTGGTGATGATCAACCAGCCTGCTCGCCACGGCAGCTCGCCCCGCAGCGCGGCGTCGAGGAAGCCGATCGGACCGAAGACCTTGCCCAGCAACCCGACCAGCACGATCGGCCAATGCCGCAGCGGCCGCGAGGCCGCGCAGGCGTAGCCGATGCCGTAGACCCCGACGATCATGCCGACGCACTGCCAGAGGAACAGCTGCGGCGGCGTGTCCATGCCGGCGAACTCGAACCACTGCGCCGGCAGCAGCACGGCCCACGCGCCGAAGGCGACGTTGTAAGCCGCCGCCGCCCAGAGGACGCGACGGGACCAGGCTGGTCCAGACTCGTGCATGCCGGGACGTTCGCAGCCCGCGGGGCGCGGATGCAGCGGCGAGGAGCTGGCGCGGCCCCGCCGCGACGGCGGGTTGGCGTGGAGCGCCGGCCGTTAGCGGACGGCCTGCTGCTTCGGGCTGCCGAGGTGCCGGACGAGGAACTCCTCATACTTGCGGTAGCGGCGCAGCGACGTCACGTCGCCGCCGAGGCCGTGTCCGCCGGTGGGGTCCAAGAAGAGCTCGACGAGCGTCTCCTTGTCGGCCTTGAGCAGCTCGCGGTAGACCCGCACGGTGTCTTGGTAGAGCACGTTGCTGTCCTCCATGCCGTGAACCAAGAGCAGCTTGCCCTTGAGGTTCTTGGCGAGCGGCAGCAGCGAGTACTTCGCCAAGTCGGTCTTGCCCTCGCGGCTCTTACCGATCGTCCCGGTCGAGTACCATGAGTTGTAGTTCTCCCACTCGGTCGGACCGGCGCCGGCGATGCCGACCTGGAACACTTCGGGCGCCATGTAGAGGCACATCTGCGTCTGGAAGCCGCCGAAGCTCCAGCCGTGCATGGCGACCATCTCAGGATCGACGCCGTAGTGCTCGATCATGTGCTTGACGCCGTCGCTTAGGTCTTCGACCTGCGGCTTGCCGACTTGCTCGAAGTTGGCCTTCTCGAACATCCCGCCGTAGCCGGACATGCCGCGCGGATCGATCGTGCAGGTCACCCAGCCATGTTCGCGGGCCATGTATTGCCCGAAGAAGTACGACGCGCTGTGGAAGCTGCCGTCGACGACCTGCTTGCGGGTGCCGAGCGGGCCGCCGTAGACGTAGAGCAGCAGCGGCCGCTTGTCGTCTTTCTTCCAGCCCTCGGGCTTGTAGACGTGGCCGTGGATCTCGTGCCCGTGGCGGTTCTTGTAGGAGAAGAACTCGGGCGCGGCCGCGGTCAGCTTGGCGGTCCGCGGTGGGTGCGAGTCCGTCAGCTTGGTCTCGTTGCCGCCGCGCAGGAGGTAGAGCTCCTTGAGCTCGCCGTAGTGGCTGCGCGTCGCGAGCGTCGCCGTGCCGTCTTGGTTCACCGCGGCGCTGCCGTAGACGCCGGGCGTCTCGTTCAGGCGCTGCATGTCCCCGCTTGAGAGGTCGAGCGCATAGAGGTCTTGCCGCGTCGGGTGCTCCTTGGTGGCGGTGACGAACAGGCGCGAGTGGACCTTGTTGATGCCGAACGGGTAGACCTCGTAGCGGCCCGACGTCAGCGGCCGCTGCGTCTCGTAGAGGGGGTCGAGCACGTGGACGTGGCGGAAGCCCGACTGCTCAGACAGGTAGACGATGTGCCTGCTGTCCGCGCAGTAGCGCGGCTGCATCATGCGCGGGGTGTTGGGGCCGCCGTCGTGCAGGAAGCGGAAGACGGTCTTCGCCGGTAGGTCGACGTAGGCCTTGTCGTCCTTGCTGTCCGCCTCCTCGGGGGCTTCGTCTACGCGGGCCTCGAGGATCATCACGTGCGAGCTCTTCTGCTCGAACGTGGTGAACGTGACGCGGCTGCTGTCTGGCGCCCATTCTGGGACCGGGAGGATGTCGCGCGGGCCGCTGTGCGTGTGGGTGTGAATGAGCCGCGGCTTGTGCAGCTCTTCCATCGCGCCCTCGAGGCTGTGCAGGTAGACCGCTGTCTTACGATCAGGGATCTCATCGTCGGAGACCGTGCGCGGGACCTGGCGCACCTCCATGAAGCGGTCGCGGTAGCGGGCGATGTTGACGCGGCGGTTGCCGGCTTGCCATGACGAGCCTTTGTTCGCGAGGAAGACCAAGTGCTGACCGTCCTGGCTCAGGCGGTAGCTCGTCATCTGTTCGCCGCTAGGGAGCTTGGGGTCGAGCTGGATGACGATGTGGCTCCCGAACGTCACCTTCATCAGCGCGCCGTCAAGTAAGTAGGTGTAGCCGCTGCCGTCCGGCAGGTATTGCACGTCGCGCTCGCTCGCCTTGGTGTGGGTCAGCCGTCGGGGGCTTTTAGCCCCGACCTCGAGCCGGAACACGTCACCAGCCGCGGTGAACAGCAGCTCGTCTTTGTTCGGTGACCAGACGAACGAGCTCACGCCGCCGTAGCGCGGCGCCTTCTCCTTGTCGGCGTCGTCCTTGCCGACGCGATCGCCGAACTCCTCGCGGTCCCGCTGCAGCTGCGCTGCGGCGTCTGCGGCTTTGTCGTCACCCTTCTGCTCCTTCTTCTTGGCGGCCTTCTTGCCCGCCTTGACGCGGTCGTCGACGACTTCGCGAGCGGCAGCCTGGAACGCCGACATCACCAGCGCGCTCGTGGCGCGCTCGGCGCCGCCAGACGCGACGTCGACGATCCACAGGTCGTTGCCGTGGCGCCGCTCCGCGAGGCCGCGGTAGAGGTAGGCCGCGTATTTGCCTGAGTGCGAGAACGCTGCGCTCGACGCGCTCGGACCGAACAGCGGCTTCTTCTTCTCAGGGAAGATGTTCTCGAGCGAGAACGCAGGGCCGGCCTTCGCCGCTTCTTGCTGGGCGAGCAGCGGGGCGGCGAGCGGGAGAACCAGGGCGAGGCTACGGAGCATAGGAGTCAGGGCTAGGGAGGGAGTCCGTCCCGATACCCTAGCAGAACGCCAGATGCCTGCTGCCGTGCGCGGCGATCGGCCGCGCTCGGCCCGCGCCGGCCGCGCTCGGCCTGCGCCGGCCGCGCCGCACTCCCCGATGGGAACGCGTGGTCCGTCCGCGGCGGCTACTGGTTCTCGATCGCGGCGCGCACGAAGTCGCGGAACAGCGGGTGCGCCTGCAGCGGCCGGGTCTTGTACTCGGGGTGATACTGGACGCCGACGAACCATGGGTGATCCGGGATCTCGACGACTTCGACGAGGTCGAGCTTCGGGTTGCGGCCGGCCATCACGAGCCCCTTCGCCGCGAGCTGGTCGCGGTAGTCGTTGTTCAGCTCAAAGCGGTGCCGGTGGCGCTCGTGCACGGTCTCCGTGCCGTAGGCGCGGTGGCTGTTCGTCCCCTCTGCGAGCGCGCATTCGAACGCGCCGAGGCGCATCGTGCCGCCCTTGTCGTTGGTGCGCTTCTGCTCCTCCATCAGGGAGATGACCGGGTTCTTCGCGTTCGGGTCGTATTCCGTCGTGGTCGCGTCGGTCAGACCTAGCTCGCTGCGCGCGAATTGGACGACGGCGGCTTGCATGCCGTAGCAGATCCCGAGGAACGGGATCTTGTGTTCCCGCGCGTACGCGATGGACGCGATCTTGCCTTCGAAGCCGCGCTCGCCGAACCCGCCGGGCACGAGGATCCCGTCGACGCCGGCGAGGTGCTTCTCCGCGCCCTCATCGGCGACTTGCTCGGCCGAGACCTTCTTCAGGTTGACCTTGCAGCGGTTGGCGATGCCCGCATGGCTCAGTGATTCGTAGATCGACTTGTAGGCGTCGTGTAGCTCGATGTACTTGCCGGCGACCGCGATCGTCACCTCGTGCTCGGGCTGCTTGACGACCTCG
>JAYYEE010000114.1:0-5141 GCA_036160175.1 Planctomycetota bacterium | reverse complement strand
CTTTCTGGCGGCCCCCGCGCCCGCCGATGGTCACCGACTCGGACTGCGGCTGATTGAGCGAGAAGTCGTCCACCCGGAGGTCGGGGCTGGCCAGGCGAATGCGGGGCTCGAAGTACGCCGTTGGGTTCTCGATCGACTCCGAGCGGCGGTTCTGCGCCACGACCTCGATCTGCTTCTGGAGCTTGCCGATCTCCTCGAGGAAGCCGCCGCGCTTGGTCGCGCTCCGCTTGGCCGCCTCGCACAGCGTGATCTGCTCTTCGATGCCGCTGATCCACCACATGCACGCCGGCATCAACAGCGCGGACAGCAGGATGATGACCTTATAGAGGTCCATCTCTTTGAAGAAGCTCACCGCACCACCTCCGCGCGACGGACGACCGCCGCCAAGTAGTCCTGCTCACGTCGCACGGCGTCGAGCGCGCCGACGCGGGCGCTCGGCCCGAACGGCTCGAAGATCTCTTTGATCGGCAGCGTGAACGTGTAGTAGGCGCCCGTGACGCCGGTCTCGTCGCGGTCCGCGAAGAGGTCATCCTTGGGCGTCGGGTCAGCGGTCGGGAGGAACGGTGAATCCGCCTTCGACGCTTCCGCGTTGATCGCGTTCTGCAGCAGCCCCATGCGGCTCCGGAAGTCTTCGCCGCGGAACGCCACCGTGAACACCAGCCGCCGCGAGCCGGGCTTCATGCCGAGCTTGATCGACGGGACTAAGTAGCGCCCCAGCTGAGGTTCGATCGACTTGATCATCTCGGCCCAGCGAACCAGCACCGACAAGCCAGACTCGATCTTGACGTCTTCATAGACGCCCGTCTCCTTCTGCTTCTGCCGCGCGACGTCGCGCAGCTTGCGCCGGACGATGCCCACGCGCTCGTGCACCTCGGCGGCCGAGACATCAGCGACGAGGTCCTTGTACTTGTAGGTCGTGCGCCCGTCCTTGCCCTTGAGGGCGAAGTAGCGCTTATCCTCCAACCACTTGTCCCCAAAGATGGGGTTCAAGTAGCCGTGGAAGGCCGCCTGCTCGACGTTGGGCTGCTCCCCGATCTCGTGCTCGAGCTTGGTCAGCTCCATCGACTTGACCTGAGCGAACACGAACATCGCCAACAAGCCGACCATGCACGCGATCGCCAGCGGGAACTTGATGGCGTCGAACCCGCCCGTCTGCGCTAGGTCCTCCTGTCGGAGCTGGAAGCCCTCGGGACCGCCCAGGCTCGAGAGCGCGAGCCCAACGGCCACGGCGAGCTGCGGCGACAGCTCGGCCGCCTCGGCTTCGTCTAGGTCGTGCGCGAGGTGGGAGAGCACGTCGAGCTCCTTCGGCTCGCAACCAAAGACCGCCGCCAACATCTCGTGGACGCCGGCGGCGCGGCAGCCCGACCCGCTCAACCAGACCGAGCGGATGCGCGGCGCCATTCCGGTCGCGGTCAAGAAGCGCGTCAGCTCACGAGCGAGGCGCTTGAGGTACTTCGTGTGCGCGGCGTCGACCTCGTCGAACGCGATGATCTCGGCGCGCGCGGGCTCCGGCGCCGCGGGCGCCTCGCCCTCCGCGCCGTCTTCCGGCGCGGCCAACGCTGGCGGGTCGACCTGCTCGACGCGGCTGTCACCGCCCGTCTGCAAGCACTCGGCGATCGCCTCGCGCGCCTGCTCCCCGTGGATTCCGGGGGCGCGGGCGATCTGGTCGGCGACGACGTGGTCTCCCAAGCGAAGGGTCCGCATGTCGACCAGCTGCTCGCCCTCTGCGAGCAGGACGCGCACGGCGCGCGCGCCGAGGTCCACGACGACGTGCACCGGCGCGGCCGCGCCGTCGCCCTCTTCGCCCGCGCCTTCAAAGACGCCGGCCCAGTCCGCCGCGCGCCACAGCGCCATCGTATCCAGGTCGACGGTCTCCGGGTCGATGCCTTGGGCGTCCAAGGAGTTCAGCTGGTTGCGCAGGCCGATCTTCGGCACCGAGGCGATCAGCACGCGGGTCCCGCCGGTCGCGCCCTCGCCGATCTCGTGGAAGTCCACGACGGTGTCTTCTACGGAGTGCGAGTAGATCTCGCCCTCGATCTCCGACTTGACGACCTTCTTGATCGCGTCGGCGCCCTTGAAGGGGAGCTCGATGGTGCGGAGGACCGCCTCACGGCAGGGGTGGCCGAGCGTCATCGCGCCCTTCATCCCCCCATCGAGCGCTTCGCGCACGGCGTCCGCGACGATGTCGGGACGCATGGGGTCGTCGTTCGCGCCGACCGGCGCACTGTGCCGACTGACGAGACGCGTCTTGCGGTAGCTGCCGTCGAGGTTGACGACGTGGACGGCTCGGTCGCCCGAGTCGATGCCAATACTCCTCACCATGAATTCACCTGTCTTTGGATCCGGCCGCACTTTGCGGGCTCGGACCAGTGGGTCTGCTGTCGCGGTCGTAGAGGGCGCGCTGCCTCTCGTCGAGCACGAAACGGATGCGTTGCTCAGTCTTCCGGTTCACCTCGAGCCTCGCGCCCCGCAGCGACGGCGGCAGTTGACCCCATTCGGCGCCCTTGAGGATCTCCAACTCCCGCCGTTCGCCCTCTTGAAGGACCATGAGGAGGCGCCGCTGCTGGTCGTCGGACAAGCCGTATTTTTGGGCGAGGTTGCGCGCGTAAGCCTGGGTCCCACCGGCCTGCTGCGGCGCCGCAAAGACCTCGGGGAGCGCATAGCCGACGGTCAGCCCGGCCGCGAAGCTGCCGAGCGCCACCAAGAGGATCCACACGCCGACGGACCGCGCCACGGCTACTTGCCGCCCTGCGGCGCCTCCAGCGACTCAAGGATCTGCTGGTCGAGGCGCTCCATCTCCTGCTCGATGGTCGCCGGAGCGGCTTCGAGCGTGCCCGAGAAGCTCGGCGCGAGCAGACCAGCGTGCCACGCCAACCCGGCCCCCAAGATCAGGGCCGCGGCGAGCAAGACGCGGGCGCAGAGGCGCACCGCGGCCGACGCGAGGTCCGCCTGCTCGAGCGCGTCGCGCGCTGGCAGCTGGCGGATCGCGTCGAGCACGTTGGCGGTGAAGCCTGGCGGCGCCGACGCCGGCGGGTCTGCGGCCGCGCCGCGCGACAACAACTCTATGGCGTCAACCTGGGCGCGGAGCGCCGGCTCGCGCAACATGCGCGCCGCGAAGGCGGCCGCCTCGGCTGCGGGCAGCTCCCCGTCGACGTAACGCTGGATTAACAGGTCCTCGCTCGATGGGCTCATCGCTTGCCTCCTCGACCGAGCGCGAGGGTCGGCAGCAGGTCTGGGTATTGCTGACTCATTGCGTCCTTAAAGCGCTTGCGCGCACGGAACAGGCGAGATTCGACCGTGCCGAGCTGGCAGCCGAGGACCTCTGCGATCTCATTGTAGGCGAGCCCTTCGAACTCGCGCAGGACCAGGATCGTCCGGAACTTCTCTGGCAGCTGGTCCACGACGGCGCGCGTGATCTCGGCGACCTCGGCGGCCTCGAGCGGCGCGGCAGGATGCTCGCTGTAGTCGTCGGCGCGGTGGAACACCTCCGCGTCTTCGACGAGGCGCAGGCGGCGCGTCGACGCGCGCGACAGGTGGTCGGAGGCGGCGTTGACCGTGATTCGGTAGACCCAGGTGAAGAACTGGGAGTCGTGTTTGAAGGTGTGCAGCTTGCGAAACACCTTCAGGAACACCTCCTGCGCGAGGTCCTCACGCTCGACCGCGTCTCGGCAGTAGCGCCCGAGCAGCCGAAACACCCGGTCTTTGTAGCGATCGACGAGCGCTCCGAAGGCGGCCTCGCTGCCGTCGAGCGCGGCGGCGATCAGGTCCTGGTCAGAGGTCTCGGGACGCTGCTTCAAAGCAAACATGGGCTCCCCTTGGATGGAGCCCGGCACCAGATTCTTCCCGCCAGATCGCAATCGACGACTCCGACGGACCGAAACACCGACACCGCCGAGGTTTCGGCGACTGCGACCGCCCGCATTGGGCGGCCTCTCAAGACTACTCGGGCTTCGAGAGGATGTGACCCATCTTCTCGCGCTTCGTATCTAAGTATTTGCTGTTGTGCTTGTTAGGAGTGACCACGAGCGGCACTTGGCCCTCCACCTCGAGCCCGTAGCCGTTCAGGCCGGCGAGCTTCTTCGGGTTGTTGGTCAACAGCCGGAGGCGGCGCAAGCCGAGGTCGTGGAGGATCTGCGCTCCGGTCCCGAACTCCCGCTCATCCGGACGGAAGCCGAGGTGCACGTTGGCCTCGACCGTGTCCATCCCGGTGTCCTGCAGCGCGTAGGCGCGGAGCTTGTTGTCGAGCCCGATGCCACGCCCCTCCTGGGAGATGTAGAGGACCACCCCGCGGCCCTCCTCCTGGACGCGCTGCATCGCCGTATGCAGCTGCGGACCGCAGTCACACCGCAGCGACCCGAACGCGTCCCCGGTGAGGCACTGAGAGTGCACGCGCACCAACACAGCATCGTCAATCGGCGGGAAGCGGTCCCCCTCGCCGACGCGGTCGATGCCGACGGTGAGGGCCATGTGGGTCCGCTTGTCGACGCGGCTGTTGTAGGTGTGGCAGTCGAAGTCCCCCCACTCGGTCGGCATCTTCGCGACCGCGACGCGCTCGATCATGCGCTCACGGCGTCGCCGGTACTCCACGAGATCCGCGATGCAGCCCATCTTGAGCCCGCGATCTCCGCTGAATTGCTCGAGCTCGGGCACCCTCGCCATCTCACCGTCGGGCTTCGTGATCTCGCAGATCACGCCTGCGGGCCGCAGGCCAGCGAGGCGGCAGAGGTCGACGATCCCCTCGGTCTGTCCCGTCCGGACCAGGGTGCCGCCCTCTACCGCGCGGAGCGGGAAGATGTGCCCAGGGCGCGCGAGGTCGGCGGGCTTGGCGTCGGGGCGCGTCGCGGCCAAAATCGTCGTCGCGCGGTCTTTCGCCGAGATCCCCGTGGTGACGCCTTCCGACGCCTCGATCGAGACCGTGAAGGCCGTGCCGAAGCGCGAGCGGTTCTGGGAGACCATCATCGGCAGGTCTAGCTGGTCACAGATCTCGCTGTCTAGCGCGAGGCAGATCAGCCCGCAGGCCTCACGAGACATCTGCGCCACCAACTCGGGAGTCGCGAACTCCGCGGCGAAGCAGAGGTCGCCTTCGTTCTCGCGGTCTGGGTCGTCGACGAGCACGATCGGGCGGCCTGCCTTCAGCTCTT
>JAYYEE010000113.1:0-8437 GCA_036160175.1 Planctomycetota bacterium | reverse complement strand
CGCCGCGTCGGATTTCGAAGGTTAGCTTGCGACCGTCGTCGGCGCGGCGCAGCGCCAGCTCGATCGTCTCGCCTGGGACAAAGCGCGCGAGGAACTTAACGCCGTCGAGCTGCTCCAGCGCGGGTGCCGCGTCGAGCAACGCGCGCAGCTGCGGCATCACGAGCTCGTGCAGCTGGACGCCGCCCGCTAATACTGGGTAGTCGTCAAAGTGCCCTTCGTAGAACAGGTAGTTCGTGGGAATGGTGGTTTGTAAGGAGACCTCGTCGCGGTCGCGGTGCAGCTCGCGCCATAGGAGTTCGCGCGTGACGGCTTGGCCGCGCCGCCCCAAGCCGAAGCGCAAGAAGAGGTCTGGCCTTACAGGCTGACCGTTCACGTCGCGGGGGATTTTGTCCATCGCGCGCGCGTTTGGCATAGCGCGCGCGACTGCTGCCGCGCCGGGGCCTGCGAGCGCGGTCAGCGCGACGCCGTCGGGTCGGTTGAGGAACGCGACGTCTTCAATACCAGCCATCGCCAGCAGCTGGTCGCGCTCTTGAAGGCGTTGGGTCGCTGTCGATGGCGCACCGGGGACAACAAACCCGATGGGGCGGCGCGCGCGCTGCGTCATGGGGGCAGCGCCGCGCAGCCAGCCCAGCGTGTCCACGAAGAGGGAGCTGAGCATGCCAGGGCACGCGAGCGTGGCCGCACGGCGCGGGTTAGCGGGGGTGTGCTTTAACGCGGCGAGGAGCTCCTCCGGGCTCCACGTGCACCATGTCTGGTCGCCGTCGTCTGTCTGCACGTGCACCGCGAGCATGGGCGTCGGCAGGGGCGCGGCCGTCAGCGTCAGCGGGTGCTGTTCGTGGTCAGGTGCGGCGTCGGCCGCCGCGAGGGCACGCGGTAGCTGCAGCGCGCGACCCGAGTCTGTGTCGTGCATCAGAGAGATGACGGCAGGGTGAGCGAGGACCTGTTGGATGCGCTCTCGATGCGCGTTCTCGACGACCGCTGCGCCGTGTCCCCGGAGCCAGCATGCGACGATCCCGACGGCGAGCGCGCGCCGGTCCCGTCCGAACGCGAGCGCGACCAGCGAACCAGGCGTAGGCGCCGGTAGTTTGGCTGCGATGCGGCGCGCGTCGAGGAGCAGTCGGTCGCGGTCCTCGCCTTGGCAGCAGATCCAATCGTCGAGCTTCATCGGGTCTCGTCTGGCGGCGTAGAGCGCGGGTGCGTCGGGAATCGCCGTCGGCGCAGTGTCCATTCGAGCGCGAACAGCGCGCCGATCAACGCATAGGCTAAGAGGCCGTTATAGAAGGCCCACGCGGCGAGGTCGCCGTAGGCAGCGAGGAGCGCCGCGGTCGCGCCGTTCGTCGCGAAGAACGCGCACCAGATCTTCGTCCACAGCCGGCACCACGCGCGTTGTTGGTCGCTCAGCGTCGCTTCTTGCAGGCGCGCGAACCGCTCGATCATCGGCATGCTTCGCCTTCGGAGCGTCACGCCGAATGAGGCCAGCAGCACCGCGTTCGCTGCGACCGGCGTGACGAGGATGTAGTCAGCGCCGTCCATCAGCGCGGCTGCCAGCAGCACGGCGAGGATGGTGGCGGGCACTGCGGCGAGGCCGCGAACGCGGTTCGTGGGTGCGGCGCTTCGCGAGCGGAGGAGCATCGCCGGGGTCATCACCGAGAGGAGGATGATTGCGACCCCTCGTGGTGAGCCCGAGGAAAATCCGATCCACACGATGACTGGATAGGCGATCATCGCGACCCCCGCGAGCACGCGGAGGGTGATTGCCCATGCGGTCACGGCGCGACTTGGTTGGCGAGGGTCGCGCTAAGCCTCCGACGAAGCCGCTTCTGCTTGCTTGTCGGTGATGAACTTTACGAGCGAGCCGACCGAGCTGTAATACTCGCGGTTGTTCTCGTCGTTCTCTTGCGTCCGGACCCCGAACTCTTTGTGGAACGCGAGCGCGAGCTCCAGCGCGTCGATGGAGTCGAGCCCGAGGCCTTCGCCGAAGAGAGGGGCGTCGGTCTCGATTGTGGTGGGGTCAACGTCTTCGAGAGCGAGCGTCTCGACGATGATCTCTTTGATACGCGCTGCGAGTTGTTCGTTTTCCATGGCGGAGGTCCGCAAAGATTTTAAGAAATACTCTTGTCCGCCGCAACCCTCTTTAGCCAAGAGGTGTAGCGCGCCTCTGCGCGTGCGCGAAGCGCCCTGCTCGGCTCCGTCGCGTCGTGCGCGTCGACCGCGAGGAGGTCCACCGTCAAGTGCGGCCGGGGGTGTGGTGGACGCAGCGGGGGGACGTCCTTCGAGAGATAGATCGGGTCACAGCGCACGCCGAGCGAGACTAGCGGCACCGCAGCGCGACGCGCGGCCTCGAACGCGACCCTGCCAAAAGGCGCGAGGCCTGCCGGCGGCGAGCGCGTCCCTTCCGGAAAGATAATGACGGGGATGCCCCACGCTAGCCGCTCGACGATGTCGTCGACGACCTTGCCCGCGCGGATCGGGTCGGGGCCAGGGCCTTCGACGTGCCCCAAGCCGAACAGCAGCGGCTTGACCATCGCGCGGTTGTAGACGCCCGGTTTGACGATGGAGATGGCGCCGCCGAGGGCGGCGGTGATCGCGGTGACGTCTACGAGAGTCGGGTGGTTGGCGATCACGATGCACGGACCATCCGGCAGCTGGCGCGCCGTGCGGCGCCACTCGAACGAGAGGATGCGGCTCGCCGAGAGCCACCAGTGCATGAATCGGTAGGCCCGCGAGGTGAACGTCTGCAGGCGCCGCGCGCGTCGCCGTGGGTCACGGCGCCACAGCCAGCTTAAGAAGGCGAGGGTGACCTGCCCGAACGGCGCCAGCACGAGGTAGCCCAGGACCGTCACCAAGACCGCGAAGAGTCGGCCTGTGCGCAGGGCGTAATTTAGCGGGCTGGACCGCGTGCTGCTTGTCGCTACCATCAAGGAGGAGACCGGATCTAGCCGGAGGATTCCTATGTCGCACCCTATGTCCGAACCGACCTTGCCGTCCACCCACGATGTCGTCATTTGTGGCGGCGGCTTCGCAGGCTTACTGCTCGCCAGGCATCTCAGGCAAGAGATGCCCGAGCTGTCCGTCGCCGTGATCGACCGGATGGCGCGGCCGCTGCCGGACGCAGCTCACAAGGTCGGCGAGTCGTCCGTGGAGCTCGGCTGCCAATACTTGGAAGCACTCGGCCTAAAGGAGTACCTGCTCGAGCAGCACCTCGTGAAGCTCGGATTGCGCTTTTTCCCTGGCGGCGGGAAGCTGCCGCTGCACGAGCGCCTCGAAATCGGTCCGATGGGGGAGCCGGTGGTGCGCTCCTACCAGATGGACCGCGGAAAGATCGAGAACGACCTGCGCGAGATGAACGTCGAAGACGGCGTGACGATGATCGAGGGCGCGAAGGTCGGCGACGTCGAGCTCGCCCCAAGCGGCAGCGACGAGCCGCACCGTGTGAGCTTCTCAGGCGACGTCGAGGGTGAGCTGCACGCGCGCTGGGTGGTCGACGCGACCGGCCGCCAAGCGCTGCTGCGCAAGCGCATGAAGACGACCCGCGGCTCGCCGCACCAGGCGCACGCGAGCTGGTTCCGCGTCAAGGGCAAGGTCGATCTGGAAGACATGGTGCCTGAGAGCGAGGTCGACTGGCACGAGCGTCCGTGCAACTCCGAGCGGTGGCGTTCGACCAATCACTTCATGGGGCACGGTTACTGGGCGTGGCTGATCCCGCTGTCGACGGGCTACACGAGCGTCGGCCTCGTTATCCACGATGACCCGCACGGCACCGGCCCGATCCAGGGGCTCGAGGCGACGATGGACTTCTTGCGCGAGCACGAGCCGCACCTCGCGGAACTGTGCGAGCAGTATGAGGCTGTCGACTTCCTCTGCCTCAAGAGCTTCAGCCACAACGTCGCGCGCTGCTGGTCGCCAGACCGCTGGGCGCTCGTCGGCGAGGCGGGCGCGTTCGTCGACCCGCTGTATAGCCCCGGCACAGACTTCATCGCCACGGCGAATCACTTCACGGTCGAGATGATCCGCGCTGAGCGGGCTGGAGAGGACCTGCAGGCCAAGTCCCACCACCTCAACTTGCTCTATCGATCGCTGTTTAGCGGCTGCGCCGACCTCTACAAGGAGGCACAGGCGGTCTACGGTCACCCGTCGGCGATGTCGACCAAGGTGTTCTGGGACAACATGCTCTATTGGTCGTTCACGTGCCACCTCGTGCACCAGGGCGTCTACAAGCTCTCAGCCGCAGACTACGAGCCCTACGGCGAGGTCGGCACACGTTTCTTGGAGCTCGGCACCTTCATGCAGCGCTTCCTGAAGGAGTGGGCGGAGCTCGTCCCTGAGGAGCAGCGCCGGGAGTTTGTGGGCGCGCCGCACTTCCCGTCGATCTTGGTCGACGCGCACGTGTCGACCGGCGAGCGCTACTCGCTTGAGGAGACGCTCGAGCTGATGCGTACGCGCCTCGAGCAAGGCGAGCAGGCCGTCGGCGAGCTGGTGCTGCGCGCGGTGCAGCAGATCGGACCCGAGCACGCCAAGCTCGTGCTTGAGCGGAGCGGCTGGCACGAGATCGGCGTCAAGATCACCGGTCATCGCCTCGAGGGCGAGACGAAGGTCGGCCGCGCTCGGCGCGAGCACCTGACGAAGATGGCGCGCGACGTCGAGCGCACGCTCGGCCGTCAGCCCCGGCACCCCGAAGCGGACAAGGCGCGCGAACTGCTCGCTGCGTCAGCCGCCGTCTGAGCGGTGGACGGAGGCGACCCAGCGAGCGACGACGCCGAGTGGCTGCTCCGCGAGCTAGGCGGCAAACACCGCAGCCAAGCGCTGTCTACGCTCGCGGCGGTGGGCGCCGCTGACGTCCTGCGCGACCGCGGGCCGTCTCACGTCGCGGACCTCGCCGTCGCGATCGGCTGCGAGCCGGCGGCGCTAGAGAGCTTGCTGCGCGCCGCCGCGGGCATGGGGTGCATGCTGGAGCAGTCGCCTGGTTGCTTTTCGCTCACGTCTCGCGGCGAGCAGCTCTGCAGCGATCAGCTCGGCGCCTTCGCCGACTTCCTCGGTTCGCGCGCCCAGTGGGACGCTTGGTCGCGGCTCCGCGAGGCCATCTGTGACGAGGATCCGGCGACGCCGGCCGCGCGCGCGCTTGGTCGGCCCCTGTACGAGCACCTCGCTGCTGACGCGCGCGCGTCTGCGGATTACGACGCTGCGATCGATGCGTTTACGCGGCACGAAGCAGCGCGCTTGCGCGGGCGCCTGGACTTGCGCGAGGCAAAGGCGATCGTCGATGTCGGCGGCGGCCGGGGGACCCTGCTGCGGGCGTTGCTTGACGAGGCGCCGGCGGCGCGCGGGGTGCTGTTTGATCTGCCGCACGTCATTGAGCGCGCGCGGGCGTCGCTACCTAAAGTGATCGATGCGGTCGCCGGTGACTTCCTCGCGGCAGTGCCCGCAGGCGGCGACGTCTACGTGCTCAAGCACGTCTTGCACAACTGGCCGGACGACGACGCGCGACGAATCCTCGAGAACTGCCGCGACGCCCGGGTCGCAGGCGGTCGGGTCATTGTGCTCGACGCGGTGCTGGCGCCGGACAACCGACCTGATTTGGCCCGCATGCTCGACCTTGAGATGCGCGTTTTGTTCGGCAGCAGTGAGCGCCGCAAGCCGGAGCTGCGTCGGTTGATCCAGGCCGCGGGGTTGCAGGTCGAGTCCGCGTCAGAGTTGACGGCGTCGAGCTGGTTGTTTGTGTGTCGCTGACGCGCTAGTCGGGCGGCTTCTCGCCGTGCACGAGCGTCATGGTGCAGGTCGCGACCGCTTCGCCAGACGCTGACGTGATCTCGCCGTCATAATGACTGATCGCGTCGGTGCCGCGGACCTGGTCGGCGCTGACGAGGTAGGTCTCGCCGAGCAGCAAGTGCGGCACTGTGATCTTCATCTGTCGACACGCGATCACCATCCCGACCCGCACGGCGCCGCCGCCGATGTAGGCGTCCATGCCCAGGCAGGCCGCGACGCACTGCGCCATGTATTCCATCGCCATGACCGTTTCGACCTTGCCGTCGCGGAGGAGCGGGTTGTCGGCGCGGACCGTCAGCTCTCCCTGCGCGTGCTCAGGCCGCCACGCGACCAGTCGTTCTAGCGCGAGCACGGGGGGCTGGTGCGGGACCAAATCCGTGACTGCTGGCAGATCATCCATCAGGGCTGGAGGTGTGCGAGGTAGCCTCGGCCTTTGCCGCGGTCGAGGCGCAGAGCGCCGGAAGCGCGACGCTGGACCGCGTCGATGAGGTCGACGATGCCGACCTGCGGATTGTGACCGAAGGCGTCCGCGACGTCCGCAGGGGAGAGCGTGGCGTGCCCGTCGATCTGGACCCTCAGGGTCGTCAGCGGAGCCGCGGCGCTGTCGCGCGTTAGCACCACCGCGCCGGCGAGCATGTCCCAGTGCGGCGCGTGTTCGAGCAGGCTGCGCGGTGAGTCTTCGTCCGCGCAGACGCAGCAGACCGCCTCGTGACCGGTCGCGAGCAGGCCGATGCCCTCGAGCAGCGTCGCAGCGGGCGTGTCGTAGTCGGCCGCGATCGAGGTCGTGTAGCCCTTGTTCTTCATCGAGATCGACAGCAGCCCGCTGGCTGCGTTGTGCACGCTCACGGTGAAGACCGCTGGCGACATGGGCTCGTCCGATCGCCACATTTGGTCGAGCAGGCCGATCATCGCGGAGGCCTCTCCGATCGACGATCCTACGATGACCGGGGTGGTCTGTGGGTCGACGCTGGCCTGCTCCATGGCCTCGGAGACCGCGTCGCCGATCGCGCGGCCCATCTGGCTGGCGCGCCGGCGGTTGATCCGGTCGTAGGCCTCCCCCTTCGGCTTGAGGGGCTCTTCGCCGCGCGCCGGCGTTCGCGCCTCCCAAGCTGCCGCGCTCGGGAAATCCCTCATCCAGAGACCGAGGCCTGCGACGTTGACGGTGGGCGCATTCATGCTCGGGCTACCAGGAGCGAGACGTTGTTACCGCCGAAGGCGAACGAGTTGCTCAGCACGCGCTGGAACGTGCCGGTCGTCCGCTGGGTGGGGATCTTCACTTCGATCTTGGGGTCGATGTCGCCGTCGCCGATCGCGGGCGGGATCCAGCCCTCTTCGATCGCGCACGCGGCGAAGGCCATCTCGATGGCTGCGGCGGCGCCGAGCGTGTGCCCAGTGTAGGCCTTCGTCGAGACGGTGGGGACGTCGGTGCCGAGCACGCATTGGATCGCGTTCGCTTCCGCGGTGTCGTTGAGCCGCGTGCCGGTCCCGTGCGCGTTGACGTGGTCAACGTCCTCGGGGGCGCGGCCCGCGCGCTGTAACGCCTCGCGCATCGCTGCCTGCGCGCCGCTGCCCTCGGGGTGTGGCGCCGAGATGTGGTAGGCGTCTGAGGTCTCGCCGATGCCTTCAATCATGACGCGCGCGTCGCCCTCGCGTTCGACGAGCGCGAACGCGCCGCCTTCACCGATGCTGATCCCATTGCGGTCTGCGCGGAACGGCCGGCACGGCGCGCTGTCGAGGGCCTGCAGCGCGTGGAAGCCGGTGAGCGTCATCGTGCAGAGCGTGTCGAGCCCGCCGACGATCGCGGCGTCGATCGCGCCCGCGGCGATCAACCGCTGGGCCGTCGCGAAGGTCTTGCCAGAAGACGTGCACGCTGTCGACGCCATCCAAGAAGGGCCGTCGACGCCCGCGAGCTGGCGCACGATCGACAGGACCGCGCCGAACGTGTGTTGCCGCTGGAAGTCGTAGTCACGCGGGAAGCTGCCAGACTCAACGAACTGCTTGTAGGCGACCTCGGTCGTCTCCGCGCCGGCCGTCGAGGTGCCCAGCAGCACCGCGATCCGGTCAGGCCGCCACCTCGCGCGCGCCCGTCGGAGCGGCTCCTCGAGCTCCTGGAGCAGCGCGTAGGCCATGCGCGCCAGGCGCGTCGACCACGGCTGCATGTCCGCGGGCAGCTCGGGCAGGGCTTGTCGGACGGCGCCAGCGGCCGTCTCGAAGTCGAGCTGGATCGGGTGCTCACCGAGCCCTGAGCGGCCAGCGGCGAGCGCGTCGAGGTGTTGCTGCCGGCCCGTGCCGAGCGCGCTGAGCATGCTGTAGCCGGTGACGAGCAGCGGTGGCGCGGGCTCGGTTGGCAAGGGGTTGGGGGCGGGAGAGTCGGTCACGTCTGGTTCAGTTGGCGGTCGGCGCGCCGCGGCGGCGGCGCGCCGAGAGCAGCATGTCTTGGAACGGGTTGTCATGCCTCCACACGTCGCCCGCGAGCACGCTCATGACGCCGCGTCGGAGGTCTGCGCCGAGGTCACTCCCTAAGAAGTAGCTCTCCGCGAAGCGCGTATTGTAGAAGCGCTCGACCAGCCCGGCGAAGGTGCGGTAGGCACGGTCCATCGACTCGTGGAAGCCTGCGAGCAGCGTCGGGTCGTCCTCGGCGCCCGCGCGCAGCGCCGGCGCGAGCACGTCG
>JAYYEE010000112.1:0-7560 GCA_036160175.1 Planctomycetota bacterium | reverse complement strand
CTGGTCTTGGTGCGCCGGCGCAGGTCCGCGACCGGGATCGGACCGTTGAACTCAAGCACGGTGCGGAGCACCCGCGACTGCGCTTGATGCTTCTCCTCTAACGCCTCCACCGTCCGCTGCGCGAGGTCGGCCGGCGCCAACAGCTCCAGGTGTGGGAGCTTGCGCTGGCCACGCCGCTTAGCGATCGACGGCCGCGTCGCGTCCAGCGCCTCCCCCATCGAACAGCCGTAGCTCTGGGCCATGCGCCGCGCGAGCTCCAGCAGCGAAGGCGGCAACGACAGCTCCCCGTCGAGGACGGACTCGATCTCCTTCACCTTGCTGACGGGCAGGTCCGTCGTATCGGCGACCTCCGTCACGACGCCGCCGAGCTTCCGGCCGTGGAAGTGCACGCGGACGCGGTTGCCGGGCGACGCGTCGACGCCGTCCGGGAGCGCGTAGGTAAACTCGCGCCGTAGTGGCAGGTTGAGCGCCACCTGCACGTAGCGCCTGGCCGCGGGCTTCGTCGGTTCTGGCGTGGCGTCGGACATACGGACCCCCCCAGTTGAGAGGCAGGCACCGTCGATTTCCATCCGTGGATATGCGGGCGCCGTGACGCCGTTGGGGCATCCCGGTAGTTGCCGAACGCGCCCAGAACGCCAACATAGGCTCCGCAGCCCACCCGGAGCACCATCATGCATACTCGTCGCCTTTTACCGCTGATCACCGCCTGCCTGCTGTCCGCCGCCGCGACGTCGCAGGGGCCGCCGGAGACCGCCCGCGTCGTCCCCTACCCGATCGACCTCCCCAACGGCTTTAAGAAGGCCATTGGCCAGCAGACGCGCACCCTCTTGGGTCGACCTGGCGCTGAGCACTGGACCAACTACGCGCACTACGACATCGCGCTGACCGTCGACCCGGCGAAGTCGCGCGTCCAGGGCACGGCGAAGATGACCTACGAGAACCGGTCGCCAGACACGCTCGACCGCCTGATCGTGCACTGCTACCAGGACATGATGAAGGCCGGCACCCAGCGCACGCGCTTTGTGACCGCCACCAACGGCCTGGAGGTCACCAAGGTCATGATCGGCGACGACGCGGTCCGGTCGCGAGCGCGCGACACCAAGATGACGCTGCGGCTCCCAGAGAAGCTCGCTTCCGGCGAGACGGTCACGGTGACCATCGATTACGCCTTCGACATCCCGAAGGCCGGCACCGCGCCTCGCATGGGCTACGAGGGCGACCGCGTCATCTACCTCGGCTACTGGTATCCGCAGTTCGCCGTCTACGACGACGTGGAGGGGTGGGTCGCAGACCCTTACCGCGGCAACGGCGAGTTCTACATGGACTACGCCGACTACGACCTCGCGATCACCGCGCCCACTGGCTACATCGTGCGCGCCACCGGCGTGCTACAAAACCCAGCCGACGTGCTCACGGAGAAGGCGATGGACCGGCTGGACGCCGCGCGCGAGACGCGCGACGTCGTGCGCGTGGTCGACGCCGAGGACCTGAAACGGGGCGAAGCCACCAAGAGCTCTCAGAGCGGTCAGCTCACGTGGAAGTTCCACGCCGAAAACGTCCGCGACGCGGCGGTGAGCCTCGGCAAGACCTACGTGTGGGACGCGACGCACGCCGTCGTCAAGGACAAGCACGGCGAGGGCAGAGACGGCGTCTGCATGATCCACGCGGTCTACGAGACCAACGCTGGCGACTGGGTCCGCGGCGCCGAATACGCGCGCCACACGATCGAGTACATGTCCGAGATGGTGCACCCCTACCCATGGCCGCACATGACCGCGTGTGAAGGCATCATCGGCGGCGGCATGGAGTACCCGATGATGACGATCATCGGCGGGCGCCGCCCGGCGGGCACGATCGCGCACGAGCTGATCCACATGTGGTTCCCCATGCTGCTCGGGAGCAACGAGAAGCGCTACGCGTGGCAGGACGAGGGCTTCACGTCGTTCTGGACGACGCTGTGCCGCGACGACTTCCAAAATCGCAAGAACGGCCCAAAGGGCGCGCTGATGAGCACTGGTAGCGCGATCGGCCGCGGCCGTGACGTCGTCTGCATGCGCCACGGCGACACCTACGGGACCGAGAGCTTTGGCTTCGCAAGCTACAGCAAGCCGGCTGCGATCCTCCACCAGCTCCGTGGGCTCCTCGGGGACGAGGTGTTCTTCCGGGCCTTCCGCGAATACGCCCGCGACTGGGCGTTCAAACACCCCTACCCGTACGACTTCTTCCACACGTTCGAGCGCGTCTCGCGCCGCGACCTGCAGGCTTACTTCCGGACCTGGTTCTTCGAGAAGTGGGCGCTCGACCACGCGATCGAAGACGTCAAGGTCTCCAGCGGTGGCACGGCCGTGACCGTCAGAGACATGGGCCGCGCGGTCATGCCAGCGGTCGTTGAAGTCGTCTATGAAGACGAGAGCACCGAGCGGAAGACCGTCGACGAGGCCGCCTGGTGGAAGAGCACGGAGGCGACGTTGAAGTTTCGGGGCAAGGCAGTCGAGGTGCGCATCGACCCGGACGTCATCACGCTGGACGCCAACCGCCGCAACAACCGCTGGCGCGCCGAGCGCAAGTAACCTCGGCGCTCAGTGCTTCGGACAGGCGCACGGCGTCGCCGCGCAGCGCGGGCAACCGGCGCCGTATTTCTTCCGTCCGACGGCCTCGAGGTCGATCGCGTGGATCGACGCGAGGGTCGACAGCCAGGCGTAGACGTCGCCGAACTCCTCTTCAAGGTTCTCGCGGTCCTTGGCGCCTCGTCGGATCGCCCGCACCAGCTCGCCGACCTCCTCGCAGAACCACAGCAGGGTCTTGTCTGAGCCGCGCTCGTCGTCTCGCTCGAAGTAGATGTCTTCGATCAGGCGCTGGAACGACCCGGCTGACGCGCGGCCGCCAGGCGGGTTCGGCGCGCTCACTCCGGGCTCTCCTTCTTAACGGTGATCAGCACGACGTCCTCTCTCAAGCCGTCATCGCCGGCGTCTTGCTCGATCGTGCCGAGCACCATGTTCATGAACATGTTCGTGTGGCGCGGTGAGTGCTGCGGAAGCAGCTCCAGCAAGCCCTCTGAGCGGAGCAAGGCCTCGTTGCCGAAGACCAACCGCACGCCGGGGCTCATCTCGATCTCTTGCGGACGTAGCGACTTCTCGAAGACTGGGCCGTCGTCCAAGCCGAGCGCGATCCCCTCGGCGTTTAGCTCGAGCACGTCGCCGCGCTGGCAGATCAGCAGCGGCGTGTGCGCCCCTGCTTGGTAGAGCTTGCAGCCCGCGTCGTTCATCTGCAGCAGGGTCGCGACGGCGCACGCGCCAGCGGGCAGATGCTTCTTCATCACCTTATTGGTGTGCGTCAGGGCCCGGCGCGGCGTCGCCCCTTGCCCCAGCGCGCGCTGCAGCTCATCGCGCGCGAGCCTGCAGGCGTAGACCGCGGTCGCGCCGTGCCCCTCTGCCGTGACCACATACGCCACGGCCTGGGACGGATCCTCGGGGTGCCCGACCACGTCGAAGTAATCGAGCCCCCCGCGCGAGCCGTCGCTGAGGGCGGCGTCGACCTCGAACCCCTGCACGCGCGGCGGCGCGCTCGGCACGGTCTTGTCCCGCAGCTGCTTGACCATCGGGTCCATCGACGCAGGCGCGCCGCCGGCGTCGTCTTGCGCGCTGAGCAGCGCGGCGAGGTCGCTGGCGAGGTACTGCACCGAGCTGGCTAGCTTGGTGACCTCGTCGTTGCCGCTGGAGCGGACGCGGACCTCGGCGCCGCCGCGACCGAGCTTGCTGACCGCGAGCTGGATGTCGGTCAGCCGGGTTACAACCTTGCCACCGAACGACCACGCCGCGCCGCCGGTGATCACGCCGCAGAGCACCGCCAAGCTGATGCCGACTTGCCACGCCTTCGAGGAGTCGTCCGTCGAGCTGGCCACGTTCTGCACGACCGCCACCGCGACGAAGAGGCCGCCGATCAGCCCGGCGACCGCACAGCTAATGGCGAGGTTCCGAGCGAGACTACCAGTCGAGGTTCTGGTTTTGCGTGCCATGGTGCGCGGCATCATCGCCGAGGAGGGCCCACGACGCACCCGCTACGTCCCTCAACCTCGCAGATCAGCGCCGCTGTGGGTCAGCCCAACACCGACAGCGCGACCGGCATCGACAGCCAGAGCGCCACGCCCGCGTAGACGCCAGCGACCTGGTCGTCGGCCATGATGCCTAACGCGCCGGGCAGCCGCTCGAGGCGGTTGCACGGGTAGAGCTTCAGGATGTCGAAGACCCGGAACCAACCGAACGCGCCGACGTGGGCGACCCAACCGGGCAGCCCAGACCCGACGTCCAGCGCGCCGGTGCGCGCGAGCGAGACGAACGTGATCAGGGTCACGAGGTGGCCCACGACCTCGTCCAGCACGAACGCGCCGGGGTCCTTCTTAGACCAGGTTCGCGCGACGTAGTCGGACTGGGCACACCCCCAGAAGAACAGCAGGGCGGCGGCGATTGACCACGCCGCCAAGCTGTAGTCAGGTGCCAGCCACTGGAACAGCAGCGCCAACCCGACGCCGCCGAACGTGCCGACCGTGCCGGGCGCGAACGGCGACATCCCGAGTCCGCCGCTCGTGATCAACAACCAGCGGATCGAGTCCACCTCAGGCCGCTCCCTTCATGACCAGTTCGCGCGCCTTGATGCAGTAGTTGAGGCCGCTGACGACAGTCAGCGCGAGGCTGACCCAAAATCCTCCGACCGCGGCCCAGACCCACAGCTTGCTACCTGCGACCATCGAGAGCACCGCGGCGACGGTCCAGCACTGCGCGACCATCTTCCACTTGCCGAGGCGATCGGCGCCGAACGCTTGGCCGGTCGACTCGACGTAGCCGCGGATCGCCGTGACGAGGAATTCGCGCGCGATCACCACCACGACGTACCAGTGCGTCAGCACAGCCGTCGCGACCTCGAAGTGCAGCAGCGAGATCATCGTGCCTGAGATCAGGATCTTGTCAGCGAAGGGGTCCGCGATCCGGCCAAACGCCGAGACCATGTTCCACTTGCGCGCCAAGTAACCGTCAAGGAAGTCCGAGACGGCGGCGATCATGAACAAGCTGAACGCGACCCACGGCAGCACCGTCGTCTGCCCCGCTTTTGGAGCGTGGGCGTGCAGCTCGAGCAGCACAAACACGAAGACCGTCATGACCAGACGAACCATCGTGATCATGTTGGGGATGTTCATGGCTCTACGGGGCGGGCTCGTCGACGACCCGGCCGACCCACTCATAGTCGCCAGCAGACGTTATCTTCGCACGCACCAGATCCCCTGGAGCCGCGGTTTCCTTGGCGAGCAGCACGCGGCAGTCGACCTCAGGGGCGTCGGCGTGGCTCCGCCCGACGGCGAACTCGCCGCTCTCGTCGTAGCCGTCGACCAGGACCTCGAGCGTCTCCCCCACCTTGGACTGGTGGAAGTCGCGCATGATCTCGAGCTGCATCCCCATCAGCTCCTCAGCGCGGGCCTCAGCGACCTCCTGTGGGACCTGCCCCGCCATGTCGTGGGCGGGCGTATCCTCCTCGCGGGAGTACGGGAACACGCCAAGCCGCTCGAAGCGGTAGTCGCGCACCAGCGCCTTAAGCTCTGCGAAGTCCTGCTCGGTCTCCCCGGGGAAGCCGGTGATCAACGTCGATCGGACCGCGATCCCCGGCACCTCGTCACGCAGCCGGTCGAGGATCCCGCGCACCTGCGCGCTCTTCACGCCGCGCTTCATCGCGCGCAGCATCGGCGAGCTGATGTGCTGGATCGGGATGTCGAGGTACTTCACCGCCTTCGGATGCTCGCGCAAGAACGTCGTGAGCGCCGGCAGCACCGTGTGCGGGTACGCATACATCAGTCGCACCCACGCGATCCCGTCGACCTCGGCGAGCCGCTCGAGCAGGACGTGGATCAGCCGCTTCTTCTCGCTGTCCATGCCGTAGTGGGTGCTGTCTTCAGCGACGACCACCAGCTCCTTCACGCCGGCCGCGGCGAGGCCCTCCGCCTCCTCGACCAGCACGTCGATCGGCTTGCTGCGGTTGCGACCGCGCATGCTCGGGATCGCGCAGAAGGTGCAGGTGTGGTCACAGCCCTCCGAGATGCGCAGGTACGCGAAGCTCGTCGGCGTCAGCAGGCACCGCTTCGCGTCGCTGCGCGGGCCCTTGGGCTTGCCCCCGTCGACCGTCGCGGTCCACCGCCGCTCGCTGCCGTTGACGATCTTGCGCACGACGCCCGGCACGCCGGAGTAGTCCGACAACCCGAACACGCCGTCGAGCTCGGGGATCTGCTCCTTGAGCTGCTCGCCGTAGCGCTGCGCGAGGCAGCCGACGGCGATCACGCCCTTGAGGTTGGCCTCCTCTTTGAGCGCGGCGACCGACAGGATGGTGTCGATCGACTCCTGCTTGGCCGTGTCGATGAAGCCGCAGGTGTTGACGACGACGACGTCGGCGTCCTCTGCGTCCGAGACGACCTGGAGGCCCTCTTCGACGACGTGGCCCAGCAGCACCTCGGAGTCGACGAGGTTGCGGGCGCAGCCGAGGCTGACCATGGAGACGCGGATCGCTTCGTTCAAGGTGAGCTTCCTGGCGCGCCGCCCGCCGCCGCGGACGGCGGACGGGGCGGACGTCGCCCGAGCGTTACTCGGGCTTCTGCTGGACGACCCAGACCTTGATCGGGGCCTCAACGTCCGCGTGCAGGTGGATCGTCACGTCGTAGACGCCGATCTCCTTCAGCGGGTTCTCGAGGCGGACCATCTTGTCGTCGACGGCGATGTCCTTCTCACGCAGCGCGGCGGCGATCTGCGAGGCGTTGACCGAGCCGAAGAGGTGCCCCTCTTCGTTGGCCTTACCTTCGATCGTGACCGACAGGTCGGCGAGCTTGCTGCCCATTTCCTTGAGGCCGGCGACGCGCGCCTCCTCCTCGGCGATGGCCTGCGCGCGGGCGCGCTCGACCTCGGCGATGTTGCTCTTGGTGACGAGCACGGCCAGCCCGCGCGGCAACAGGTAGTTGCGCGCGTAGCCCGGCTTGACGTCGACGACGTCACCGGTCCGGCCGAGGTGCTCTACGTTTTGCTTAAGCAGGAGTTCCATCGCTTACGTCCTCCCGACGAACGGCAGCAGACCCACGATGCGGGCGCGCTTGATCGCAGACGCCAGCTTGCGCTGGTTCTGACCAGAAAAGCCCGTGCGCTTACGCGACTGGATGCGCCCGTTGGGCGACAGGAACTTCGACAGGTAGGCGACGTTCTTGTAGTCCAAAGGCTCTTCCGGCTCGACGATCTTGCGGCGGCTGAAACGACCGAAGCGGCTGCGACGCGGCGCGCCACCCGTCGACGGCGCCTTAGCGTCCGTCTTCTCTTCCGTCTGTGCGGGTTCGTTGGTGCTCATCAGTTGTCCTCCTTGCTGTCGCTGTCGGCAGCGGCGGGCTCGGCGTCACCTTCGGCAGCGTCACCTTCGGCGGCGTCACCTTCGGCAGCGTCACCTTCGGCTGCGTCACCTTCGGCGGCGTCGCCTTCGGCTGCGTCGCCTTCGGCGGACGCTGCCTCGTCAGCCGCAGCCTCCTCGGCTGCAGGCGCTTCC
>JAYYEE010000111.1:0-7029 GCA_036160175.1 Planctomycetota bacterium | reverse complement strand
CTCGCGCTCTTGATGAGGCTGCCGTTCCTGGCTGAAGAGCTCCTCGTCACCAAGCCGCCGCCGGAGCAGGGCGAGGCGCGAGACAGCGACGGTCGCGACCGATAGCTGCCTCTCGACTGCTGGAGGAGGCGCGCGGCGACGTCGCATTTGCGGCGGCGACGCTGGCGCAAAGCCTCCCCCCGCCTCATCCGCTCGTCGCGCAGACCCGACGCTGCTTCGCCTGGCAAACATCCGGTGTCACCGTCGCGACGGCGCGGAGCCTCGGGCAGCAGACAGCGCCCCGCAGGTCATCCATGGCCTGGCCGGCTATAGTCACGTGCTTGGGGAGCCGAGGATAGAATACGGGACGACCTGTCGACTTGACCGCATGCTGAAGCGCCGCCTACCTCCCCTAGCCATCGCAGCGTTGCTGCTCGGCAGCGCGACCGTCGCGCAAGCGCCGCAGCCGTTGACGCCTGGGCTCATCGATCAGGGCCAGCGCCCGCGCCCAGGCGAAGAGCGGCGCTATCGAGGGCCATACAGCGAGTCGGTGTCCCGCGAGCTCTTCCGCGGCTGCGACGGCAACAGCGACGATCGCCTCGACGTCCTCGAGGCCGTAGACGCGTTTGACCTCCTGCCGTCTCCTCGCGACCACGAAGGCTACGCGCGCTTTGACACGGACCGCGACGGCTACGTCACGTGGCCCGAATTCGACCAGCGCTTTCGCAAGGGGCTAGAGGTCGGCGGCAGCTTCCGCGTTCGCACCGTGCGGCGCCTGACCATGCCCGAACCGCCGCCCCAGAAGGCGACGCCGCTGCAGCAGTTTCTTCGCACCTTCGACTCCGACGGTGACGGGGCCCTCTCCCCGGAGGAGATCCAGAAGCTGCTCGATGCCTCGGGGCTACCGGCGACGCTCGCAGCGCCGCTGATCGCGCTCGACCTCGACTCTTCTGGCAACATCAGCGAGGTCGAGTTGGCGCCGTGGTTTGAGTCGCTGCCGATCGCCGGGCTCGTAAAGTCGACGGGGATCAGCCCGCTGCCGCAACCTTGGTTCGAGGGCGACCGCGACAAGGACGGCGCCATCGACCCCGACGAGCTGCGAGCGATCTTGCGGGCGCTCGACCCGGGGCTGCTTCGCTGGACACAAAAGCTGTTCGCCAAGCTCGACGCAAACGGCGACGGCAAGCTCGTCCCCGCAGAGCTACAGAGCACGCCCGCTCCAACGAAGAAGACGCCGGCGAAGGGCCAACCCGGTCGTCGCACGCCAGCGCGCTGATTCCGCGGGGCGCAGTAGCCCGCCAGAGGTGGCTGCGGTAGGACTGCAGCATGCCAACCAGCCACCCGGCGCTCCTGCTGTCCGCGCTCATCACCGCCACCGGGAGCGCGCAGCAGACGCCGCGCACCGTCGCGGAAACGAGCGGCTACCAGCAAACGTCGCGCGCAGCCGACGTCGCCCGCTTCGTCGAACAATGTGAGCAGCTGCCACACGGCGGCAGGCTCGCCGCGGGGTCCATGGGCTCTTCGCATGAGGGCCGGCGCATGCAGCTCGTGCGCGCATCGCTGCCGGGCGCGAATCCCTACGCCCAGCTCCGCGTCGTCGTCATCGGCAACATCCACGCCGGCGAGGTCGAGGGGAAAGAGGCCGTCCAAGAGCTGATCCGCGAGATCGCCGCCGGACAGCACACCGAGCTCCTGGAGCGCTGCACCGTGTGGTTCGTGCCGATCTACAACGTCGACGGCAACGAGGCGGTCAAGGTCGGCAACCGTCGCGGGCAAAACGGCCCGGACGCGGTCGGCCAACGCGCCAACGGCCAAGGGCTCGACCTGAACCGCGACTTCGTCAAAGCAGACGCGCCGGAGACGCGCGCCCTGCTGCGCCTCTTCGACGAAGTCGACCCCCACCTGTTCGTCGACTTGCACACGACCAACGGGTCGCACCACGGCTACCACCTGACCTACGCGCCGAGCCTCAACCCGAACGTAGACCCCGCCGTGGACCGGTTCAGCCGCGACATGTTGGCGCGCACGAGGCGCGCGCTCCGAGCCCAGGGGCTAGAGACGTTCGACTACGGCAACTTCGAGACGCGGGACTGGGACGGCGGCGGCGCGCCCAGCTCCAGGCGAGACGATCGCGGCTGGTTCACGTACGACAGCCGCGCGCGCTACGGCATCAACTACTTCGGCCTCCGCAACCGGCTAAGCGTCTTGAGCGAGGCGTACAGCTACGCCGACTTCGAGACCCGCATCCGCGCGACGAAGGCCTTCGTGCTCGGGCTCCTGCGCGACTTGGTCGCCAACGAAGCGGCGGCGCGCGCCGCGATGCGCGCCGCAGACCAGCGCGTCACCCGCGACACGGAGCCGGTGTGGTTCGGCACCGCGACCGGGTTCGCGCCGCCCGAGCGGCTCCCCGTACTCGTGGGTAAGGTCGACCGACTCGACCGCGGCGAAGGCCTCCCGCCTCGCTACGTTCGGCGCGAACAGAGCGCGCCCGAGACCATGAAGGTGGTGCGGCGCTTCCGCGCCGCCGCCCGCAGGCGGCTCCCCGCCGCGTGGGTGGTCCTGGAGCCGACGCCTGCCGTCAAGGACCGCCTCCGCCTCCACGGCGTAGAGTTCCGCGCGCTGGACGAAGAGACCGCGGCGCGAGGTCGCACGTTTCGTGTCGACAAGAAGCGCAAGCCCAAGCGGCCCTACCAAGGCCATCAAGCGCTCGTGCTCGAGGGCGCGTGGCAGACCGCGCGCGACCTGACGCTGCCCCGCGGCGCGCTGCTCGTCCCGGCGCGGCAGAGGCGCGCCCGGGTCGCCGCGACGCTGCTGGAGCCGCTGAGCGAGGACGGGCTCTCGACCTGGAACTTCTTCGAGGACCAGACCGACGAGACGTTCCCGGTGCTGCGCCTCGTCGCGCTGCCCGACGGCGCCGCCGGCCGCTAGGACCGCTTGGACGCGCCGCGCGCGCGCGGCCGCGCCTTGCGGCGCTGCTGCGCCTCGCGGCTCGGCGGCGACAGGTCGATCGGTTCACCCTTCTTGGTGCGGCACAGCACGCGGCGCTCGCCCTCGATCTCGAGCGGCCGCAGCACCAGACCGCGCCCCAGCAGCTCGCGCGCGAGCTGGCGCGTCAGCGGCAGGCCGCGGTAGAGCTTGGGCAGGCGGTAGCCGCAGCCGTCCTTCCACTTCGAGCAGCCGAACGCATCGCGGCCCTCGATCACGTCGGCGCCGCAGAGCGGGCACGCGCCGATGCCGTCGTGGTGCAGCGTTGGCGACAGCCCCTCGTCGATCAGCGCGCGGATCATCGCCGAGATGTCCTCCATAAACGACGCGCGCTCTCGCTGGCCGCGCTCGATCTCGCCGAGCTTCTGCTCCCAGTCGCCGGTCAGCTCCGGCGACTTGAGCACCGGGTCCGCGATGATCGCGATCAAGTAGCGGCCCAAGTCGGTCACGCGCAGCGCCTTCTTGTCGCGGCGGACGTAGCCGCGCGACAGCAACGTCTCGACGATCGACGCGCGGGTCGCCGGCGTGCCGATGCCGCGGCCCTTCATCGCGTCCCGGAGCTGCTCGTCGTCGACCAGCTTGCCGCAGGTCTCCATCGCCGCCAGCAGCGTGTTCTCGGTGTAAGGCCGCGGCGGCTTGGTCTTGCCCTCGTGCAGCGACGGGTCGTGCGGGCCGCGCTCGCCCTCCTCGAGCGGCGGCAGCTCCTGCTTTTCGTCGTCGCCGTCGTCCGCCTTCTTCTTGCCGCGGCCCTTGGGCTTCTTGACCTCCTTAGGCTCGAGCGCGCTCCAGCCGGGGTCGGTCACGACCACGCCGCGCGCGCGGAACGGCACGTCTGCGGCCTCGGCGTGCGCGGTGGTGACGTCTTGTAGCCGCGGGCCGAGGAACACCTGCACTAGCCGCGTCGCCACGGCGTCGAACACGGCCTGGTGATCTGCCCCGAGCGCCTCGACGCGGCCGGTCGGCACGATCGCGTGGTGGTCGGTGACCTTGCCGTCGTCGAATACCCGCTTGGGCCGGCTGCGCGGGCCGCGCTCACCGTCGCCGCCCTCCGAGATGTAGTCGGCGAGCAGCGCCAGCGCCTCCTGGTTCCACTGCCGCAGACCACCGAGCGTGGTGCGCACCTGCTCGACCATATCAAGCGAGAGGTGGCGGCTGTCGGTCCGCGGATAGGTCAGCAGCTTCTTCTCGTAGAGCTCTTGAGCGACCGCCAGGGTGCGCGCCGCCGACAGGCCGTGCCGGAGGTTCATGTCGCGCTGCAGCTGCGTCAGGTCGTAGAGCAGCGGCGGCGGCAGCGACTCTTGCTTCTTCTCGACGCGCTCGACCACCAGGTCTTCGCCGGTGACCTTGTCGAGCAGCTCCTGCGCCGGCGCCTGCTCGCGGAAGCGGTCGCCGGTGTATTTGAACAGCGCCTTGCGGTATTTGGTGCGCAGCTCCCAGAACGGCCGCGCGTCGAACACGCGGATCTCGTCGTCGCGTTCGGCGATCAGCGCGAGCACCGGGGTCTGCACGCGCCCCAGGCTCCACAGCACGCCGCCGCCGCCGTAGCGGACGGTGTAGGCGCGGGTCGCGTTGAGGCCGACGATCCAGTCCGCCTCGCTGCGCGAGCGCGCCGCGTCGTGCAGGTGCTCGTAGTCGGCCCCCTCCTTGAGCTTGTCGAAGCCCTGCTTGATCGCCTGCTCGGTCAGCGAGCTCAGCCAGAGCCGCTTGTGCGGGCGCTCGGGGCAGCCCGCGTATTCGAGGATGTAGCGGAAGATCAGCTCGCCCTCTCGGCGGGCGTCCGTCGCGCCGCCCAGCTCGTCCGCCTCCCGGCAGAGCTCAGCGACTCGGTCAAGCTGGGCCTTGCGGTCGCCGCCTTCGTCCACGGGCTTGAGCTCGAACTGCGCGGGCACGAACGGCAGGCTCTCGAGCGACCAGCGCTTCAGCGAGGGGTCATACTCGTCTGGGGTCTTGAGCGTGGCGAGGTGGCCTAGCGCCCAGGTGATCTTCCAGCCGTTGCCCTCGAGGAAGCCGTCACGACGCTGGTTAGCGCCCAGCACCTTGGCGAGGTCCCGCGCCACCGAGGGCTTCTCCGCTACGACGACGTTGACCAAGGCCTCTGTCCTACTGCCACCGGAACCAGCGCATCGCCAGAGCGAAGCAGACCACCCCCGCCGCTGCGAGCGCGGTGAGCGGCGCCCACACGTCCAGCAGCGTGCCGGGCTCAAGCATCACGTCGCGCAGCGCGCGGTTGACGTGCGTGAGCGGCATGCTCTCGGCGGCCCAGCGCATCGGGCCCTCGAGCCCTTCGTTCGCGAAGAAGGTGCCGCCGAGGATCCACATCGGCAGCTGCACGGCGTTCATCAAGCCGCCGATCGTCTCGGTCGTGCGGGCGCGACAGGCGAGCAGGCAGCCGATCGCGGTGAACACCCAACCCCCGACGACGATGAGCGCGAGCGCCGCCAGCAAGCTGCCGCGGAACGGCACACCCCATAAGAACACGCCGAACGCCATGATCGCGAACGCCTCGGGGATCACGAGGATCGAGCGGCCGAGCAGGTAGCCGGCGAGGAATTCGGAGCGCTTCATCGGCGTCACGAAGATGCGCCGCAGCAGGTTGCCGACGCGCATCTGGACCAAATTGAACCCGACGCCCCACATGCCCGCGCCGAGCAAGTTGAGCCCGATCAGACCTGGGATCAGGAAGTCGATGTAGCGTGATCCCGGCCGATCCTCGACCTCGTGCACCGGGTGGATGTAGTCCGTCTCGCCGGAGTAAACCTCCCGCAGCCGGCGCTCGACCAGCAGTCGCGCCAGCATCGCTTCGGGGCGGGTCGGGTCGCTGCGCAGCACCTCGTCGCCCTCGTCCCAGCGCACCGTCAGCGCGACACGGCCGCGCCCGAGGGCCCGGTCGGCGTCGTTGCGAGAGAGCCACTCGACGTCGAGCAGCGGCTCCCCCTCGAGCGGCGCGAGGAACGTCCGCGCGACCTTCGAGTCCACCACGCCGATCGCCACCGGCTCCGGCTCGCCCGCCTGGAACGCGAAGCCCAGCACCACCGCCATCATGAGCGGGAAGCCATAGGTCCAGAACACCGCCTGTGGGCTGCGCCAGAACTCCAGGAAGGCCTGCCACGCGACCGCCTTGACCACCCGCCACCTCATGCGCCACCTCCTTCGCGGAGTTGCCGGCCGGTCAAGTGCACGAAGACGTCCTCGAGCGTCGCGTGGCGCGTCGCCAGACCGTCGATCGGCGCCTCCAATCGCTCAAGCGCGTCGAGCAACGCGGGCAGCGCGGTGTGGACGGACGCGACCGTGCACTCGACGCGTTCTCCGCGGCGCTCGACCGCCACGACGTCGGTCACCGCCAGCAGCTGCTGCTCGTCGACCAACGCGGCTCCATCGACGAGGTCGAACACCACGAAGTGCTCAGCCCCCAGCGAACGGATCAGCTCAGCGGGCGACCCCAGCGCGATCACCTTGCCGCGGTCCACGATGGCGACGCGATCACAGAGCTGCTGCGCCTCATCCATGTAGTGCGTCGTGAGGAGGACGGTCCCGCCGCCTCCCTGAAAGTCCCTCACGACCTGCCAAAGCTGCCGGCGAGACTGCGGGTCGAGCCCCGTCGTCGGCTCATCGAGGAACAGCAGGTCCGGGTCGCCGAGCAGCGCCGTCGCCACAGCCAGGCGCTGACGCTGTCCGCCGGAGAGCGACTTCTGGCGCGCCTTGCGCTTCTCCTCCAACGACACCAACGCGAGCGCTTCGTCGACCGTGCGCCCGCGGTCGAAGCAGGACCGGAACAACCGCAGCACCTCCTCGACGGTGGCGTGCTCGTGGAACTTCGTCTCCTGCAAACACACGCCGATCCGAGCCCGGATCGCGGCGTCGTCGCCGCCGCGCCAACGGTGGCCGAGGATCTCGACCTCGCCGTCGTCGGGCACCGTCAAGCCCTCGCAGACCTCCACGGTCGTCGTCTTGCCGGCCCCGTTCGGGCCCAGCAGCCCGAACACCTCGCCGCGCTCGACGACCAGGTCGAGGCCGTCGACGGCGCGGACGACCTCGCGCCCCTTCCGATACGTCTTCTCCAGGGAG
>JAYYEE010000110.1:0-3021 GCA_036160175.1 Planctomycetota bacterium | reverse complement strand
AGGGTGTCGGTGCCGCCGGCGACCATGACGCGGCCGTCGTCGAGCTTGGCCGCGCCAAACAGGACGCGGTTGGTGCCCATGGAGCCGGTCGGCGAGACCGAATTCGTCGCCGGG
Organism: Planctomycetota bacterium; assembly: GCA_036160175.1. Lineage (GTDB taxonomy): Bacteria > Planctomycetota > UBA1135 > UBA1135 > UBA2386. The sequence continues at coordinate 2,907 of JAYYEE010000110.1, read as the reverse complement.
TCGTAGATCTCGCAGCTCGACAGCACGTTCGCGCTCTGGTCGGCGCCGCCGATGATCAGGACGCGCCCGTCGTTGAGCTCGACCGCCGAGTGCAGCACGCGCGGGGTGCTCATCGTGGGGCCCGCGGTGAACTTCATCGTGCGGAAGTTCCAGAGCTCGGTCGACGCCAGCCCGGTCGCGCTGGTGAGCGTCCCGGTGCCGCCGCCCGTGACGAGCACGTCCGCGCCGCTGGCGTTGTTGTCGTCGTCGGTCAAGATCGCGGAGAACGCGCGCGCTGCGTTGAGGGCTGCGGGCGCGATCACGCCAGTGTTCGACGGGCCGGTGAGCGTGACGACCGGGTTGCTCAGGTCGCCGAAGAAGGACGTGGTGAGCGCGAGCTGCACCGCTTGCCAGTTGAGCTCGACGCCGCTGATGGCCGGGTTGTTTGGGATCGCGAGCGAGTAGCTGGCGTCACCGAAGAGGTCGGCGATCTTGACGGTCGCTGCTGAGAGCAGGTCGGTGCCGACGGAGAGCACGCGCGAGTCCGAGGGGTCGAGCGCGGCGAGCGGCGTCGGGCCGGCGTTGTTCGACGGCACGACCAGCATCAGCGCGAAGGGCGGGGCGCCCGAGATATCCAGGTCGAGCGAGCTGCCCAAGCGCGCGGAGGTGAGCTTCTCGAGGTCGAAGGTCGACTGGGCGCAGAGCGGGGCTGCGCAGAGGGCGAGGGGGAGCAGGCGACGTAGTTGCATGGTGTGGCCGGATTGGTGGTAGACGAGGTGCGTAAGTGTAGCCCGGGATGGCGACGGCCTTACCCCCTCAGTCCAGCTCGCTATACGCCCAGGCGTAAACTAGCGAGGCGGTCAGCCGCCGTCGACGTGCTCGGGGTCGTCGATCACGAGGTCCTCGTCGCGCGCCTCGAGGAACCCCTCGGGCAGCGACACGGTCTGCGTCTTGCCGTCCTTGCAGCGGCGCGCGCGCAGCCCGGCGAGCGGGTAGGGGAGGTCGCGCGGCAGGTCTGCGAGCAGCGCCTCCAGCTCTTCGATCGTCTTGACCAAGTGCAGCGCGGGGAGCTTCTTCTTCGTGCCGGGGAAGCCCTTGAGGTACCAGCCGGTGAACTTTCGGATCTGCTGCAGCCCGTGTTTCTCGCCGAAGAAGGCGGCCAAGAGCCTCGCGTGCGTGGTCATCGTGTCGAGCACCGCGCCCAGGTCGGGCGGCGGCGGTGGCTCTTCGCCGGTGAGCACCGCGCAGAGCTCGGCGAACAGCCACGGCCGGCCGAGGCAGCCGCGGCCCACGACGACGCCGTCGCAGCCGGTCTGTCGGATCATGCGCATGGCGTCCCAAGGCTCGAAGATGTCGCCGTTGCCGAGCACCGGGATCGTCTTGACGTGCTGCTTCAGCTCGGTGATCGCGTCCCAGTCCGCCTTGCCGGAGTAGAGCTGGGCGGCGGTGCGCGCGTGCAGCGCGACGGCGCGGGCGCCCTCCTCTTCGCCGATGCGGCCTGCGTCGAGGAACGTCAGCAGGTCGTCGTCGATGCCCTTGCGGAACTTGATCGTCACCGGCACGTCGCCCGCGCTCTTGACCACGCTGCGCACGATCTTCTGCAGCAGCCGCGGCTTCACCGGGATCGCCGAGCCTCCGCCCGCCGCGGTGACCTTGCGCACCGGGCAGCCGAAGTTCATGTCGATGTGGTGGACGCCCCACTCCTCGGCCAGCACCTTGGTGGCCTGCGCGAGCGTGTCCGGGTTGGTGCCGTAGAGCTGGATGCTGCGGCGCGTCTTCTCGTCCTCGCCGAAGCTCGCCAGCTGCAGGGTGCGGGCGTGGCCCTCGACGAAGGCGCGCGCGGTGATCATCTCGCTGACATACAAACAGCGGTCCTGGGAGAACTCGCGGCAGAGCGTCCGGAACGGCGCGTTGGTGATGCCTGCCATCGGCGCGAGCACGACGGGGGGATCGACGACGAGGTCGCCGATCTGCAGCGGCGAGATCTCGCCAGGCTGCGCGACCGTGACCCCGGCGTTCTCTTCGCTCCTCATCGCCGGCTGCGGCGACGGGTCGGGGGGTGGGTCCGCTGCTGCCAACTCGATGCCCCGAGGTCCTCTCAGAGGGCGACGGACCATCGAGTTGGTGCCCAGGAGAGGACTTGAACCTCCACGGGATTTTACTCCCACTAGGACCTGAACCTAGCGCGTCTGCCAATTCCGCCACCTGGGCAACAAGTGGGGACGAAGGAAGCTAGCGGGGCCGGATATGCTTGCAAGGATCAACCAGCGCTTTCCGCAGCGGCGGCGCGGAGGTGCGCTTGCGCGCTTGCTGCCAATGCTTTAGCGAGGGTGCCCCGACGATGGCCAAGAAGGCGAACAAGACGACCAAGGCCGGCGCCAACGAGACGTTGGTCGGCGACAACCGCAAGGCCAGGTTCGACTACGAGATCCTCGACACCTTCGAGGCCGGCGTCGTGCTCAAGGGCACCGAGGTCAAGACGCTCCGGCAGGGTCACCTCACGTTGGGTGAGGCCTACGCCAAGTTCACGGGCGAGGAGCTGTGGTTGATCGGCTGCAACATCCCGGAATACAGCCACGGCAACGTGCAGAACCACGAGCCAAAGCGCCGCCGCAAGCTGCTGCTCAAGAAGGCCGAGCTGAAGAAGCTCAAAGACCAGGCGCAGATGAAGGGGCTGACGATGGTGCCGCTGCGCGTCTACTTCGGCGAGAAGGGCTACGCCAAGGTCACCGTCGGCGTCGGCCGCGGCCGCAAGACGCAGGACAAGCGGCAGAGCCTCAAGGACAAGGAAGCCAAGAAAGAGATGCGCGACCGCTGAGCGGGGGAGGGGTTGCCGAGGCGGCGGCCGGCGCCGCCGGTTGACCGTACGTCAGGGGGGGCTTGCTCTGCCTGGAAATTTTGCTTCCTTGCTGCTGAATGGACCCGCGT
>JAYYEE010000109.1:0-5318 GCA_036160175.1 Planctomycetota bacterium | reverse complement strand
CGTGGTCAACCACATCCCTGAGCAGATGGTAATCCCGCCGCGCTTCATCCTGCTCGACGTGCAGCGCGCGTTCTTCCCATGGTCCGAGGAGGCCATTAATGACGGCGACGGCGAGGTCGTGACGGTCCGGGACGGAGAGCGCATCACCGAACGCTTTGTCGCCGGCCGACTCGCCGAGCGCACCTTCGCGCGGACGTCTGGCGAGCCCGCTGGCGTGGTCCATGTCGACTACGAATGGAGCGACGCGGCCTGGGCCCTGCCGGAGCGCGCGGTCCTGATCAACCACTGGTTCGGCTACCGGCTGACGATCACGACGAGCAGCGAGACCCGCATCAACACAGGAGAGACGCGATGAGCCGCCCCGTCTTCCTCGCCGGCCGCGGCGCGGTCACTGGCTTCGGGCGCGGCGTGTCCGAGCTGTGCGAGCGCGTGTTCGCTGGCGAGACCGCGCTCCGCCGTCGGAGCCGGACCGCCGCGTTCCGCGCCGAAACCGCGGTCTGCGGCGAGTTCCCAGCAGGCACGCTCGACGGCGTCGATGTCCCAGAACGCGACCTGCCGCTGCGAGCCGCGCTGATGGCGACGGAAGAGGCGCTCGCCGAGGCGGGCTGTCCGGAAGTCTCCGGGATGGGCGTCGTGCTCGCGACGACGAAAGGCGACATGTCCGGCATCTGCGGCGAAGGCGTCGGGCTCGGCTCGCCCATCCGCCTCGGCGCGCTCGTCAGCGAGGCGTTCGGCTTCGGCCTCCGCCCGACCGGCCTCTCATGCGCGTGCGCGTCCGGCGTGATGGGCATCGCCTCGGCGGCGCGACGCATCGCGCTCGGCGAGTGCGACCGGCTCGTGGTGGTCGCCGCAGACGCCGTCAACGAGTTCATCCTGCGCGGCTTCGGCGGGCTCGGCGCCCTAGACCCCGGGGCATGCCGCCCGTTTGACGCCGAGCGGCGCGGCGTCTCGCTAGGCGACGGCGCGGGCGCGATCGTGCTCAGCGCGTTCGAGCGCGAGTCGATCGGGATCCGCGTCCGCGGCTACGGCGGCGCGAACGACGCCTGCCACGTCACCGGCCCCGACTACGACGGCTTGGGCGTCGCGCTGGCGGCGCGGCGCGCGGTCCAGCACGCTGGCCTTGAGCTCAGCGACATCGACGCGCTCCACCTCCACGCGACCGGGACGCGCGCCAACGACAGCAGCGAAGCGATCGGCCTGGCAGACCTCTGGGCCGAGGTCGCGTCGTCTACACCACCAGCCTTTGGCAGCAAGGGCCAGACGGGTCACACGCTCGGCGCGGCCGGCGTCATCGAGTCGCTGCTAGCGGTCGCCTCGATCGAACGGCGCGAACTGCCGGGCCACCGCGGGCTGTCGCGCAGCGACTGCGACCAACGGCTCGACGTCAAGGGACGCTCGCGCCCGCTCACGCGGAGCAACCACGTGCTCAAGGTCGCGAGCGGCTTCGGGGGCGTGCAGGGCGCTGTCGTCTTCTCTGCATGACACTCTCCGCCACGATCTTGGCCTGCGGCGTGCTCGATCGCCGCGGCATCTACGGAACACGCGGGACTGCCGTGAGCTGGCGAGAGCTTGAGGCCGACCCGCCAGGGACCGGACGCACGGTGCAGCGGCTCTCGGGAAAGACAGACCCGACCTTCCGGCGCATCGACTTTCCGGCGCGCGCGCTGGTGTTAGCCTGCGAAGCCGCAGGCCTGGACCAGGTCCTCACCGAGAGCCAACGCAACGAGACCGCGATCTGCATCGAAACCGAGGTCGGCTCTTTGACGACCGACCTCGACTTTCAGCGCTCGCTGAGCGGAGAGGTCGTGCACGCCGGCATCTTCCCCTACTCATTGACCAGCACGAGCCTGGGCGAGGTCGCGCTGCGCTACAAGCTCCGCGGGGCTACCATCAGCGTCTCTGTGAACGAGCAGGACCCCGGCGAGGCGCTGCGCGAGGCGCTGCGGATGCTTGCGGCGGGCGAGGCACCTTACGTCGTGACCGGCTGCGCGGACGCCGCGCGCGAGCCCGCGGCAGGGTTCGACGCGGCGATGCGCGCGGTCGTCGCGGTGCTAGCGCGAACCGGCGAAGGCGTCGCTGAGGTCTCCTGGCCCGAGTCCAGCGCAGAGAACCCGTTCGCGGCGCTCGCGCGCCGGTGCGGGCTCGCGAGCGCAGCCGCCGACGCCGATCAGCCCGGCGAGTAGATCAAGACCGTCCGCTCAGCACCCTGCGCTTCGTCGCGCACGACGACCGCGACTTGGTTGGGGCGACGCTTAAGCTGAAGCATGGCGACGCGCGGCGCCCGCCGCGCCATTGCAACCTGGCGCTCCACATCGATCGTCACGACGTCGACGCCCTCTTCGCTGCTGACCACCACGCCCCTGCACCGCATCCCGCCGGCGATCGGGACCGCGACGAGGTAGGTCGCCTCGAACGAGATCGGGGGGCGAGCGCCGGCGGGCGCCAGCTCTCCGGCCACTGACGCGCACAGCGCGCGCCAGCCCGCGGCGTCTGCGACCCGCTGCGGGCGGTCTAACGGCGCGCCGACGAGGCGCTCTCGGCACTCGAGGACGACGCCGGCTTGTCCATCACCAACGACGCGGATGCCAACGTCGCGAGGCGAGACCTCCGGTGACGGCGCCGCGCAGGCTGCCGTGACGAGACCGAGCAACGCTGCGCGCATCTGGGCGGCTAGTCGCCCCCGCGCTTCGGCGGGAGCTCCAGGTCGAGCTGAGTCCACGGTGCGTGCGGATCAGGCAGCTTCGGATCGCGCGGCTGCAAATAGTCTTTCCAGCGACGCGCGAGGCGCAGGTCGCCGGCGATCAAGCCGTCGAGGCCTGCGTGCGCGCGCAAGATGTTATCCAAGACCAACGCCTTGGTCCGCGCGGGTACGCGCGGCAACGGACTGTCAGGTGGCCGACCGTAGGCGAAGCTCACCGGTTCGCGGTCGGCCCGCGCGAGCACGACGCGGATCTCGGGATACTGCATGCCGACGATCCACCGCTCCCCCAAGTTGCTCACCTCCACTTCGAGGAGGTCCGGGCAGCTCTTCACGAGCGGCACGACCTGCGCGCGCCACTCAGCGGCGACCATCGCCGCGACGGTCACCCGACGCTCCCGCGCGCGTTCGCCGAACGAGACGGCCATCGTCGGGCTCCCGCCCTCTCGATAGAGCCGCACGACCGGCAACCGATTCGGCGACCACGGCAACATGACGCCCTGGTCGTCGACGAGGCACAGCGGCGTGTCGTCGCCGGCGTGCACCGACAGCGATGGACGCCGCAGCTCTATGTGGATCCGGAAGCGATCGGGGAAGACGCGCTCCATGCGCGCGCTCTCCACCCACGGGGTCGACACCAAGCCGTCGCGTAAGCGGAGCCCGGTCGCCTCGTCGAGGATCCCGACTTCGCCGGATAACCACGGAGACAGCGAAGCTGCGACCCCGACGAGCATGTCGTCGCTCATCCAAGCAGGCTTCTCGACGAAGCCCACGCGGTCGAGGGCGACCATTGGGCCTGGCTGCTTGCCGTCGCCGAACTTCGCCGCCAGGACCTCCGCCGTGCGAGGGCCGCCGAACCATACGGCCGCAGCGAACGCGCACAGCACGAACGCCCGGACCGTCCATCGAGACGAGGTCGCGCTCATCTAACAGGCTCTGACCCGGAAGCCAGAGCGGACGTAGGGAACGAGCGCCGCATCGCGGCGCCCAGAACGATCAGTTGAGGCGCGCCACGACGGGCTTCTGCTCGCCCTTAGACGCGCGCTCGCGAGCGCCACCGCTGACGCCTTCACAGTCGTCGGTGAAGATCTCCAGCGTATCGATGACGTTCTCGATCAGGTCGCGGTCGAGGGTGATGTCGCGCGCACCCTTGGCGGCGTCGAGTTCGTGATCCAGCAGGCGGGTCAGGATCTTGAGCTGCGAGAGGTGACGACCGACGAACTTGCTGACGTTGACTTCGGACTTGCTTTCCATGATTGACTCCAGGCGCCGCCAACGGAGGCAGCGAGGTTGAGGGAGGAGCGGTGGTGACCCCCACCGCTTGTAGACCGGAGCAGCGGAGAGTGGACGATGTCGCACTTCGCCGCTGCTTGCGAAATGTCCCGCTGACTGACGGAACGCCTTCCACCATAGCGAGTCGAGCGCGCGCAAACCAGAGAGCGCTTGCTGGGCTGGCATTCACGCATGTGGATAACCACACACAGTGATGTGGAAGGTTCACGCGCCAAGCCACGCCCTGCTGGAACGTTCCAACGGCGGCGACGGTGTGCGATGCTCCCCTCCCGTGCCGACTCGTCAAACCAAGCCCATTACGTTTAAGGGCTACACCCTCAACCCGTTTCAGATCGAGGCGGCCGCGGCGATTGAGGCCGGCAACAACGTCCTGCTCGCGGCCCCGACAGGCGCCGGCAAGACGTTGGTCGCGGAATATGCCATCGAGCACGCGGTGAGCCAAGGCAAGCGCGCCATCTACACGAGCCCGATCAAGGCGCTGAGCAACCAGAAGTTCCGCGACTTCAAGAACGATGGGCTCCGCGTCGGCTTGATGACCGGCGACCTCACGCTCGATCCCGACGCCCCGCTCGTCATCATGACGACGGAGATCTTCCGCAACGCCGTGTTCGAGGACCCTGAGCGGTTCCGCGACACCGACTTCGTGATCTTCGACGAGGTCCACTTCGTCGACGACGTCGACCGCGGAACGGTGTGGGAAGAGAGCCTGATCTTCGCGCCGGCGCACGTCCGCTTCGTCGGGCTCAGCGCGACCATTGCCAACCTCCATGAGTTCGGCGCGTGGATTCGAGAAGTGCGAGACCAAGAACTGACGGTGATCGAGCACAAGAAGCGGCCTGTGCCGCTCTCGCACCGCTTGTTCCACCAAGACGCCGGGGTCTTTCAGCTCGCGCAGCGGTCACGCGCCATCACGTTCCACGAGCGCGCGGTCGCGCGTGACAAGCAGCATCACGACCGCGACCAGCGCGTCAGCACGCGCGAGCGCCAACGCGCGAAGTGTGGAGACAAGCGCGAGCGCGCGCGCGGGCGGCGCCACCGCTACGGTCCGAGACCGTACGTGATGCTCCTCGACGAGCTTCAACACCGTCAGCTGCTCCCTGCGCTCTACTTCTGCTTTTCTCGAAAGGAGTGCGAGATCAAGGCGGAGCGGAGCATGGGCAGGCGCCTCCTCGATCGACGCGAACGCGGCGAGGTCGAAGGCCTGTTCCAGGAGATCTGCGACCGGTTTGAACTCGACCAGTCGCGCGACCCCGCGCTGCAAGCCATCCTCGGGCGCGCGCTGGTCGGCGTCGGCTACCACCACGCCGGCATGCTGCCCATCCACAAG
>JAYYEE010000108.1:0-3938 GCA_036160175.1 Planctomycetota bacterium | reverse complement strand
GGCTACGGCGGCGTCTTCTTTTGGTTTTACATTCTCCGCCCCGCAGAGGCCAACGCGGAGCTCGCAGACGTAGCGCGCCGGCGGGAGCTGGCGGCCGCGTTGCGCCGGCGCGTGCTGGCGTTGCCAGAGGTCGACGGTTGCTTCGTCGATAGCCACGAGCTCGGTCGCTGCTACGGGACGGCGATGGCGCTCTTGTGTCTGGACACGCTGGCCCGCGCAGCGCGGTGACGACCTAGGGGCCCCAGGTAGCCCAGGGGTTTCTTGGGTGGTCTTGCCGCCGGACACGTGCTACGAGCCATCGGTCTGGTAAACATCGGCTGTGGTCACGAAGTCAATGCTGCGGATTCTCTGGCTCTGTTGGACCGCCGCGCTCTTGGCTGGCTGTGGCGGGCCGGTGTCCCGCGTGGATTGGAGCGATGGCGGGGCGCAAGCCGCGGCGGACCGCGAGCCTGACGTCCTGGTCGTCAGCCTGACGGGCAAGCTCGGCACGACCGAGCTGGCGCGGTGCCATCGCGCGCTGCGCGTCGCCGAAGAGCGCGGCTGCAGCTACGTGGTCTTCCGGCTGACCGACGCGGGCAGCATCGGGGAAGACCAAGGCGATCTGCAGAGCCTATTTGACCGCATGCAGGCGAGCCCCGTCGCGACCGTGGCGGTGCTGCGCGGGCGCGTGACGCAAGGCGCCGCCGCGTTGGCGTTGGTCGCCGACCAGGCGTTCTGCCTCGCCGGCGTCGCGTGGGGGGAGGTCGAGGACCAGGCGCGCGAGCTCGAAGACTACCTGACCGAAGATCCGGACTCAGCGCTCAATGTCCGTCTCGACGCGCTCCGCGAAATCATGCAGGCGCGGCTCGACGCGCGGAAGACGGCGCTCCGAGGCGACGCCGCGAAGCTCGCGCTGGCGATGGTCGACCCGCGGGTGCAGCTGCTCACGGCGACGGTGCGTGAGGGCGGTCTCGAGCGACAGCGCGTGCTGAGTCAGGATGAGCTGACTGCGCTGCAGAAGCGCAGCATGAACGCGAAGCTGCCTAGCACCCAGGTCTTCGGTGAGGCGCGCCTGACGCGGCCGCTCAGCGTCGACGCGCAGATGGCGGAGACCTACGGGCTGTCCAGCGGGACCCTGCAGGGGCAAGGGCAGCTCGCGGATGTGCTCGCGATCGACCTAGGCGCGATGGGTGAGCTGTCGGTGAACTGGGCCGAGCGCATGGTCGCGTGGCTGGAGCTGCTGCAGCCGTTCCTGCTCGCCGCGGGATTCTTGCTGCTGCTGGTCGAGGTCAAGACGCCTGGCACAGGGTTACCCGGGGCGCTCGGCTGCGTGTTCTTAGGGCTCGCGTTGTTCTACAGCTACCTCGTCGGGCTCGCCGAGGTCACCGAGATCCTCGTGTTCTTCTTCGGGATCGCGGCCATCGCCGTCGAGATCTTCCTGCTGCCTGGGACGATCATCTTCGGCGTCGTCGGGTTCTTGTGTTTGATGGTCTCGCTCGTGCTGAGCCAGCAGTCGTTCGTCCTGCCGACCAACGCGGTCGAGGAAAACGTGCTGCTTTGGAACTTGGCCTACCTCGTGATCCTCTTCACGGTGGTCGGGGTCGCCGCGTTCCTGACGTGGCGCCTGCTGCCCCACGTCCCTGTGCTCAATCGCATGATGCTCGCTGGGCCAAACGCGGGCGGCGCGCCAGAGAGCAACAGCGAGGCGAGCGACCTCGGCCTAAAATTTGACGGGTTGGTCGACCTGGTCGGTCGCGTCGGCGTCGCCGCGACCGTGCTGCGCCCGACGGGCGCGATGGAGCTGGGCGAACAGCGCGTCGATGTCGTGACCGAGGGCGAGTTCCTCGAAGCAGGGCAGCAGGTCCGCGTCCTCTACGTGCGCGGCAATCGCGTCGTCGTTGGGGCCGTGCTGGATGACGCGGAGGGGCCGAGCGATCGCGCCGGCGAGGCTGGCAGCGTCGGCCTCGTGTTCTTGCTGGTCGTCGTCGGGTTGCTGCTGATCTTCCTAGAGGTGCTGTTCGTCTCGATGGGCGCGCTCGGGATCGGGGCCGCGGGTTGCCTACTGGGATCCATATTCCTGGCCTTTCAGGAGTCGGTTTCGTTTGGCGTCGGAGTCACGGTCTTCGAGGCGCTGGCAGCGCCGACGGTCTTCTACTTGTCGTTCAAGATTCTCCCGAAGACCCCGTTCGGCAAACACCTGATCTTGTCGGGGCCGCCGACGGACGGCACGGCCGCAGCTGCCGATGACGCCCTCGGGCCGCTGCAGGGCAAGCGCGGAGTGACCCTCAGCCCGCTGCGACCGTCGGGATTCGCGCGGATCGATGGTCGAAAGGTGGACGTGGTGACCCGCGGAGAGATGATCGACGACGGCGTCGAGGTCTCGGTCATCGACGTCAGCGGCAACCGCGTGGTTGTCGCGCAGGTCAAGTCATGAGCCGCTCTATCTTGGATACAACCGAAACGCTGATTTGATGATCTCGATGCTCGCACAAGGCTTCTTTAGTTCTGACAACCCGATGGCGTGGGTGCTCGGCGCCGTCCTGTTGCTGTTCGTCGTCCTCGTCCTGGTGCTGTTGAAGTTCATCAACCTCTGGGTCCAGGCCTACATGTCTGGCACCAAGATCGGGCTCTTCCAGTTGGTCGGGATGTCGCTCCGAAAGGTCAACCCGACGGTGATCGTGCGCGGCGCGATCGCGGCGACCCAGGCGGGCCTGCCGCTCAACGTGCGCGACTTGGAGGCGCACTACCTGGCCGGCGGACGCGTGCTCAACGTCGTGCAGGCGCTGATCGCCGCCGACCGCGCGAACCTGGACCTCGACTTCAAGATGGCTGCTGCGATCGACCTCGCCGGCCGGGACGTCCTCGACGCGGTGCAGACCTGCGTCAACCCGAAGGTCATCGACTGCCCGCAGAACGCGAAGGTCGCGGCGATGGCCATGGATGGCATCCAGGTGATGGCCAAGGCGCGCGTCACGGTGCGCACGAACATCGCGCGCCTCGTCGGGGGCGCGACCGAAGAGACGATCATCGCCCGGGTGGGTGAGGGCATCGTCTCGACGATCGGCTCCTCCAACACCCACAAGCAGGTCCTGGAGAACCCGGACCGCATCTCCAAGGGCGTGCTGGAGAAGGGCCTCGACGCTGGCACCGCCTTCGAGATCCTCTCGATCGACATCGCGGATGTGGACATCGGCGACAACATCGGCGCGCGTCTGCAGGCCGACCAAGCAGAGGCCGACAAGCGGGTGGCGCAAGCTGCCGCAGAGTCACGCCGCGCGATGGCCGTCGCGGCCGAGCAAGAGAACGTCGCGGAGATCGCCGCGAACCGCGCCAAGCTGGTGCTCGCCGAGGCTGAGGTGCCTAAGGCCATGGCTGACGCGTTCCGCTCTGGCAACCTCGGGATCCTCGACTACCAAAAGGTCAAGAACATCGAGGCCGACACGCGCATGCGGTCGGGGATCGCGGCTGGCGAAGAGGCGCACCTCGAGTCTGAGGAAGACCGCAAGAAGATGCCGGGTCAGGAGTGATCGGTCTGTCGCCGTGAGCCGCTAGGAAGCCTCTATGGACAAGCTGATCAAGATCCTCTGGGAGAACCCGCTGCTGCTGATTTTGGCGGTCGGCTGGATCATCGGGGCCGTCAGCAACGCGTCGAAGGCCAAGGACGCCTCGAAGTCCAAGGACGCCTCGAAGTCTCGGGGCGAACGCCGGCAGGCTCGTCGCCGCGCGCGGCGTGAGAAGCTGGCTGGGGACGTGGTGCAGCGACCGATCCGAGACCGGCGGCAGGCGCCGACCCCGTCACGCGGTGGCGTCGCGAACGCGCCGGTCGCGGGCCGCGCGAGCGGCGCGGTGACGAGCGGGCCCGTGACGAGCCGCGCGAGCGCGCCGCTCGCGGGCAGCGCGGCGCAGACCCCTGAGCAGATCGCGCAGGAGATGCGGCGCGTGCTCGGCCTCGAGGCCTC
>JAYYEE010000107.1:0-10064 GCA_036160175.1 Planctomycetota bacterium | reverse complement strand
CGACCTTCTTACCCTCGAGCCACTTCGCCGCGGCCTCGCGCGCCTTGTTGAGCGCGTCGTCCTTGTCGCAGTTGTTGGGCAGCTTGACGCGCGCGCGCACCTTGCCCAACACCTGCACCGCGATCTCGACCTCGTCGTCGATCAGCATCGCCTCGTCGTAGCTCGGCCACGCCGCGTAGCTCAACGAGCCCTCGCCGCCCAGCCGCTCCCACAGCTCCTCTCCCAGGTGCGGCGCGAACGGGTGTAGCAGCTGCACGAAGCGCAGCAGCTGGCCGCGCGAGAGCTGCTCCAGGTTCTTGGTCGCCTCGTTGACGAAGATCATCATCGCGGCGATCGCGGTGTTGAAGGCCATCCGGTCGATGTCGCCCGTGACCTTGTGGATCGTGCGGTGCAGCTGCTTCTCCAAGTCCGCGCCGCCGTCCCGGTCCGACGTCAACCACGCGTGCACGCGCCCCTTCTCGGCGAACTCAGGCACGCACAGCCGCCAGACGCGCTGCAAGAAGCGGTGGACGCCCGGCACGTCCTTGGGGTTCCAAGGCTTGCTGTCCGCGAGCGGCCCCATGTACATCTCGTAGAGCCGCAGCGTGTCCGCGCCGAACTCGCCCACCACGTCGTCCGGGTTGACGACGTTGCCGTAGCGCTTCGACATCTTGGTGACGGTCTGCGTCAGCTTCTCGCCGGTATCGCTGTGCACGACGTCATCGCCGTCGCTGTGCGTCTTCTCCTTGGGCACCACCGCGCCGCGGGCGTCCTGGTAGGCGAACGCCTGGATCATGCCTTGGTTGTAGAGCTTGAAGAACGGCTCCACGACCGACACGTGGCCCTCGTCGTGCAGGACCTTGGTCCAGAACCGCGAGTAGAGCAGGTGGCCGACCGCGTGCTCGGTGCCGCCCACATAGAGGTCGACCGGCAGCCAGTAATCGCTCGCCGCCCTGCTGCAGAACTCCTGGTCGTTGTGCGGGTCGCAGAAGCGCAGGAAGTACCAGCTCGAGCCGGCAGCGCCCGGCATCGTGTTGATCTCGCGCTTGGCGGAGCGACCGTCAGCGTCCGTGGTGTCCACCCAGTCTGTCGCCCGAATCAGCGGGGACTCGGGCTGCCCGCCTGGCTTGAAGTCGTCCATATCCGGCAGCGTCACCGGCAATCGCTCATCGACGACCAGCGCGACGCCGTCTTCGGTGTGAAGCACCGGGAACGGCTCGCCCCAATAGCGCTGCCGGCTGAACAGCCAGTCGCGGATCTTGTAGGTCGTCTTGGCCTCGCCGCGGCCCTCGGCCACCAGCCAGTCGACGATGGCGCGCTTGCCGTCGGCCATCGACATGCCGTGCAGCGCGATCGCGCCGTCGTGCGTGCGGCAGTGGGCCGCGTACGGCGCCTCCTCAGTGCAGCACTCCTCGCCCGCCGCGACCCGCGCGTCGCGATCTGCGTCGCCGGTCTGCGGCGCGAAGATGCCCGGGATCTCGAGGGCGAACTTCTGCGCGAACTCGAAGTCTCGCTCATCGCCGGCGGGCACCGCCATGATCGCGCCGGTGCCGTAGCTGACGATCACGTAGTCGGCGATCCAGATCGGCACGCGCCCCTTGGGGTCGTCGGCCGCATACAGCGGGTTGCGCGCGTATGCACCTGTGAACACGCCGGTCTTGTCCTTGGCGAGGTCCGTGCGCTCCAACTCGCTCTTGGCGGCGGCCGCCTTGACGTAGTCGTCAACCGCCACCTGCTGCGCGTCCGTCGTCAGCGAAGAGACCAGCGGGTGCTCGGGTGCGAGCACCATGAACGACGCGCCGAACAGCGTGTCCGCGCGGGTCGTGAACACCCGCAGGCGCTCGCCGTCGTGGCCCTCTACGTCGAAGGCGATCTCGGCGCCTTCGCTCTTGCCGATCCACTCGCGCTGCATCGTCTTTAGTGACTCAGACCAGTCGAGGCCGTCGAGATCCTGCAGCAAACGCTCAGCGTACTCGGTGATCTTGAGCACCCACTGCCGCAGCGGCCGCCGCTCGCACGGATGGTCGCCGCGCTCGCTGCGGCCGTTGATCACCTCGTCGTTGGCGAGCACGGTGCCGAGCGCCTCGCACCACCACACCGGCGCGTTCGACTCGTAGGCGAGGCCGCGCGCGTGCAGCTGCTTGAAGATCCACTGCGTCCACTTGAAGTAGCTAGGGTCGCACGTGCCGAACTCGCGGTCCCAGTCGTAGCTGAAGCCGAGCGTCTGCAGCTGCCGACGGAACGTCTCGATGTTCGCGGCCGTGGTCTTCGACGGGTGCGTGTTGGTTTGGATCGCGTACTGCTCGGCGGGCAGCCCGAACGCGTCCCAGCCCATCGGGTGCAGCACGTTGTGCCCGGTCGCCCGCTTGTAGCGCGACACGATGTCGGTCGCGGTGTAGCCCTCGGGGTGGCCGACGTGCAGTCCCGCCGCCGAAGGGTACGGGAACATGTCGAGCGCGTAGAACTTCGGCTGCTTCGGGTCGAAGTCAGCGTCGCCCGGGTTCTTGGCCCGGAACGTCTTGTGCTCGCTCCAGTGCTGTTGCCACTTCGGCTCGATCGCCGCGGGGTCGTACGTCTGCTTCTGCTCGGTCATGGCGCTTTCGGGCCGAGCAGTATGCCGCTGGCGGACCGGCGGCGCATCCGCAATCGGCGCGCGGCGGCCATTCTGTGGCGCCTAGAGCAGGCCGCGCGCGACCGCTTCACCGAGGATCGACCGGAACGTGTCCTCCGCGAGCACCGTCATCCCCACCCCCGCGAACGGCATCACGGGCAAGAAGACCCAGCCGATCCAGGTCGCGCTCTCGACCCGCCGCTCGATCACGCCGAGGTCGTGTCCGCTCGCGTCGCGCACGACCGCGCGCACGTCAAACGCGTGGAGCGCGCGAGCTGGGATCACGCCGCCAGAGAACGCGCACGCAGCCATCCACGCCCGCGAGACCGGCAACGGCTGGCGACGGTGCGCGACCTGGATCGCGATCGCACGCCGGAACGCGCTAGGCCCGTCGCCGACCGCGAAGGAGAGCCCGCGCGACTCGCGCAGCGTCCGCGTTAACGCCGCTCGCCAACCAGACGCGAACTTGTCCGGGAGCCCCTCGAGCGAGACCGACAGCCCTGCGGCCGCGGTCGGCGGCGGCCAACGCAGCATGTGCGGCAACGCGCCGCGCTCGAACGACGTGCAGCCGGCGAGCAGACAGAGCGACAAGATCCAGCGCGCGCGCATCCCACCGGATTAGAGCCTCGACGTCGCCGCGGCAACTCGCAATCGTCGACGACAGCCGCGAAACTGCCCCTATGCGCTTCCCGAACGATACGGCCTTCCACATGAAGATGGCCGCGCTGGTGATCGTCTCGTTGTTCGTCGAACACAACGCGCCGAGGTGGCTCCCCGACTGGTCCGCGCCGCAGATCGGCGTGATCACGTTCGTCCTCGGTCTCGCGTGGGTGACGCTGTTCGCCGCCCACCACGCGCAGGCGACCCAAGCGCGGCTCCGCGCCCTCGAGGACAAGCTCGAGCGCACCAATCAGCTAGCGGAGATGTTGGCAGATGAGACACGTCAACGCCGCTCGCTGCCGCCGTTGTGAGCCGGACTCAGCGTGACGCGCGCGCCGCGAGGAAGCGCGCGAAGCGCGCTGCGGCGCCGTCGCAGTGCAGCACGAACAGCTCTGGCTCGATCAACTCCACCTCCATCAGCACGACGCCCCCGAGCGTCGGCACGAGGTCGACGCGTGCGTAGTCAGCCGGCTCAGGCAGCATCGCGAGCACCTCTCGGGCCACCTCAACCATCTCGCTGCTCGCTTCGTAGGGCGCGGTCGACCCGCCGTGCTCGGCGTGGATCAGGATCGACCCCGGCGCCGTCTGCTTGAGCGCGGCGTGCGAATACTCATCGCCAACGAACGTCAGCGACACCTCGCCAGCCGATCGGATCTCAGGGATCAGCGGCTGCACCAACCCGTCGTATCCGAGCTGGCCTGCGGCGTCGACGAGGCTCGCCACGTCGTCTCGACGCACGATCGACAGGCCGCTGGCGCCTGCGCCAAACACCGGCTTGACGACCGCTTCCTCGAGCTCGAGGTCGATCATCGCGTGTCGGATCGCGTCCGCGTCGGGTTCGACAAGGCGCGTCGGCGCGAGCGGTGCCCCGCGAGCCGCCAGGTCTAGCAGGTAGTCCTTCCGCGCGTTCCATCGCATCAGCGACGGTGCGTTGGTCACGCGTAGCTGCGCGTCTTCGAGCTCTCGCAGCCACCCGAGGAACGCCGACGGCGCGTCGGCGTAGTCCCACGTAGAGCGGACGGCGACGAGGTCGCTAGCGGCGAACGGCGCGAAGGGCCCGTTCCAGGGCAAGAGGCGCACCTCGTGTCCCATCGCCCGCAGCGCGTCCGCGATCGGCGCGTCGTCTGGCTGCACGTCGGGCAACTCTCGACAAGTCGCGAACGCGATCACGGCCATCGCTCAGCCCTTCGCGCCGCGGTAACGCAGCACAAACGCTGGCGGGACGTTGCGCACGACCGGGCCGATGCGCTCGAAGTGCTTAAAGCGCTCGTCCATTAGCGCTCGGAACCGCCGCGCCGCCTTCATGCCGTACGCGTGCGCATACTGGAACGTGCGAAAGTCGCTCACGCTGTCCTCGAGCGCCCAGACGAGGCCGTCGACGACCGCGTCCTGCACGGCCTCCGGCAAGCTCGCGAACGGCAGCCCCGAGACGATCCGCGCCGGCTTCGGCAGGCCGCGCTCGGCGAGGATCTCTTGCACGTCGCCGGCCGAGCCGCAGTGGAAGTCCATGTCCGAGAACCGCCGGGACAGCAGGTTGCAAAACGTCGCCTCGAGCTCGACGCCGAGGTAGCGCACACCGGGCGGCAGACGCTCTTGGATGACCGCCGTCATCGGCCCGGTGCCCGGGCCGTACTCGACCACAAGCTCACCCGGCTGCAGGTGCGACAGGTCACCCACCAGCGCGCGCGACAGGTAGCGTGAGCTCGGCAGCACCGCGCCAACCGAGGTCGGGTTCTTCAGGAAGTTGCCGAAGAAGCCGAGGCCGTCGCGCACCGGTCGGGCACGCGGAGCAGGTTCCTGCTCCGTCGAGGTCTGCTGTGAGTGGCTCAAGGGCACCAGCGTGCCCGCGCGCGCTCAATCCGTCAACGCGTCACCGACGACGGTGACCTTGCCGCTGCGCACCTTAGCTCGGCACAGCAGCCGGCAGCCGTCGTCGACGCCCATGCGGTCGAGAGTGCCGCGCTCGTCGTCGTCGGGCTCCTCGAGCGCATCGTCGGAGGCCTCGACGCGGTGCGCGTCGGTGCCGCACATGCCGCGGGTGCAGCCGAACAAGACGTCGACGCCCGCCATCTCGGCGGCGTCGAGCAGGGTTGTGCCGGGCTGGACCAGCACGGTCTTGTCGGCTTCGGCGAAGTGCACCTCTACGAGGTTCATGCCTCATTGGTTACGGTTGCGCGGCCGCGGATCAAGCTCGGACTGGCGCGCGCCTGCCTCAACCCCGAACATCGCCCCACCATGCAGCTTGCGTTCCTCGACTGGGCCATCATCGGCGGCTACTTCGCCCTGGCGCTCGGCATCGGGCTCTACTTCAAGGCGCGCGCTGGCTCGAGCCTTGTGGAGTATTTTGCCTCGGGTCGGAGCCTGCCGTGGTGGATCGCCGGCACGTCGATGGTCGCGACCACGTTCGCGGCCGACACGCCGCTCGCGGTCACCGGCCTCGTCGCCAAGCACGGCCTCGCGGGCAACTGGTTCTGGTGGGCGTGGGCGTTCGGCGGGATGTTGACGGTGTTCGTGTTCGCGAGGCTCTGGCGTCGCGCCGAGGTCCTCACCGACGTCGAGCTGATCGAGCTGCGCTACTCGGGTCGGGCGGCCGCGTTCCTGCGCGGGTTCCGGGGGTTCTATATCGCCGTGGTGATGAACTCGATCGTCATCGGCTGGGTCACCAAGGCGATGGCGCAGGTGCTGCAGCAGACCGTGCTCTACGACCCCGCAGCGACCGCAGGCGCAGGCGACGGCGCAGGCCTAGCGCTGATCGCCGTCATGTTGTTGGTGACCGGCGCCTACTCGGTCCTGTCAGGCCTCTGGGGGGTCGCGATCACCGACATGATCCAGTTCGTCCTCGCGATGGGCGGCTGCATCGGGCTCGCGGTGGTCGCCGTGTCACACCTCGGCGGCGTCGATGAGATGCAGGCGCAGCTAGCGAAGGCCTTCGAGGGCGACGGCGACCCGCTCGCGTTCTTGCCGGACTTCAGCGCGGACGGCGCCGCCATCCCGCTGGGCATCTTCATGGTGCTCGTGCTGTCGCAGTGGTGGGCGACGTGGTATCCCGGCGCCGAGCCCGGCGGCGGCGGCTACATCGTGCAGCGTATGGCGTCATGCAAGGACGAAGGCCACGCGGTCAAGGCGACGCTGTTCTTCCAGCTAGCGCACTACTGCCTGCGGCCGTGGCCGTGGATCCTGGTCGCGTTCGCCGCGATCGCGCTGCATCCGGAGCTGCGCGCAGAGGGCGCCGACGCCGGCGCAGGCTTCCCCATGATGATCCGCGAGCTGGCGCCCACCGGCCTGCGCGGGCTGCTGCTGGTCACGTTCGCAGCGGCGTTCATGTCGACGATCTCGACGCAGATGAACTGGGGGGCGAGCTACCTCGTCAACGACGTCTACAAGCGCTTTATCGCGCCCGAAGCCGACGACCGGCAGCTGCTGCGCGCCTCGCGGCTCGCGTCTGGCCTCGTGCTGCTGCTCGGCGGCGCGGTCGCCTGGTGGATGCTCACGTCCGGCGTCTCGGTCGACCAAGCGTGGGCCTTCCTCGCCGCGCTCGGCGCCGGCGTCGGCGCGGTCTTCATCCTGCGCTGGTTCTGGTGGCGCATCAACGTGTGGAGCGAGATCACGGCGATGGTCGGCTCGCTCGTGCTGTTCGCCGCGCTGACACCTGCGCTCTCGGCGGCCGAAGTCGCCAACGAATACCGCGCGTTGATCGTCGCCAGCGGCACGCTCGTGCTGTGGCTCGTGGTGACCGCGTTCACGCGACCGACCGAGCGCGACCACCTCGTCGCGTTCTACCGCAAGGTCCGGCCGGACGGCCCAGGGTGGGGCCCGGTCGCAGCCGCGGCGCCGGACGTGCGCCCTGACGGCGCGCTGGGACGCGGCCTCCTCTGCGCCGTGCTCGGCACCGCGATCGTGTGGCTGACGCTCCCCGGCATCGGCTCGCTGATCTTCGGAGAATACGTGGCAGGGCTGGGGCTGCTCGCGGCGGCCGCCGCCTGCGGCGTCGCGCTGCTCAAGCTGGCGCCGCGGAGCGCGGCTGCCTGACCAAGCACCGCCCGCAGGTCCACGAACGCTAGAGGAACAGTCGGTGCTGACGGAAGCGGTCGCGGATGCCCGCGTCGCCGTCCACCGTGCTCGGGCGGATCCCGCCGCAGACTTGGATCAAGCGCTCGGCGAGCGCGCGCACGGCCATCGAGGTCGGCGCCTCGGGGTCCGTCACCACCAGCGGCAGCTGCCCGAGGCGGTGGTGCATCACGGAGTCATCGTCCGGGACTTCGCCGAGGTAGCGCAGCTCGACGCCGACGTTCTGGCTGGAGACCTCGGTCAGCCGCTTGAAGGCCATCTCGCCGCGACCCGGCGTGCTGACGCGGTTGACCACGATCAGGAAGCGGGCGTCTGGCTTGACCTGGGCGACACACTTGATGACCGCGTAGGCGTCGACCAGCGCGGCGATCTCCGGCTGCGTCACGAGCACGATCCAGTCCGCGCAGAGCATCGAGAGCACCGTCGCTGGCGCGATGCCCGCGCCGAGGTCCAGCAGCAGGGCGTCCTCTCGTCCCGCGAGCACGCCGAGCTCGCGCGCGAACGCGGTCATGTCTTTGTCGGTCAGGTCCGCCATCCGACGGACCCCCGACGCGCCTGGCAGCAGCCTGGGACCGCACGGCGTCTTCAAGAGGACCTGATCTAGCGTGCACTGCCCAGCTAACAGCTGCTGCAAGGTCAGGGTCGGCTTGACGCCGAGCAAGAGGTGATCGCACGCGAGGCCGAAGTCGCAGTCGACCAAGACCGTCTTGCGCTCCGCGCCGTGCAGCAGCACCGCGAGAGACGTCGCGAGGAACGACTTCCCGGTGCCGCCCTTGCCGCTCGCGATCGCGATGGAGACCGCCTCTTGACGAGGGGCTGGCGGCGCGCGCAGGCCCTCGAGCAGCCGCCCGAAGAGACCCTTCCCGCGAGGTCCGAGCGCCGAGCCGCCGCTCTTACCGCCGTTCCTGCCGTTGGCTACGTGGCCGCCGGCACCACTTCCGTTGCCCGCTCCGTCCATGTTGCGATTGCGGCCCCCCCCGGGCCGGGCGCGTCTGACCACGCGCAGCGAGAGTCTCGCACATTGCCTACCCGAGGGCAGCGTCTTTCTGCAGATCGCCGCCTATTCAGGGAGCAGCTCGCGCGCGAAGCGAATCGGCACGCCGAGGTTGTTGCCGTCGAAGTTGCGCTGAATGGCGAAGTTGACTGCGATTACGTCGCCCTCGCCGCTGAATACCGGCCCCCCAGAGCCGCCGCTCGTGGTCGCGGCGTCGTAGGCGATCACGTGCCCCTCGGCGTTGCTGACGATCCCCTGGGTAATGACCGGCGAGATGTTGCCTGACTTCGCCAACTGCCGGATCGCGTCTGTCATGTTCGCAGCCGAGCTCCGCAGGCGCTCGAGCGTGCCGCTGCTCGCCCGCGCTAACAGCGCCGCGAGGCCGGTCGGGTATCCAACGACGATCGCGCGCTCATCGTCGCCTTCCGTACCGTCGCTGCGGAGCGGCAGCACGGGGACGCCGGCGGCCTCTTGCGGCGTAACCCTCAGCACCGCCACGTCCAGGTCATCTTCGCGGCGCCGGATCGACCCTTGCTCGACGTCCACTGGCATGTGCCCCGGGAAGGTGACCGTCAACTCCGTGAACACAGGCTCTGCGCCGACCTGGATCACCGACTGGATGTCTTGATCCTCGGTCCAAGGCAGCGCCACGTGGCGATTGGTGACGATGTAGCCGTCGGCCCGGACAAGAAAGCCAGAGCCGGTGTATTCGCTCTGCCACGGTTTGCCTGGCCGCGGCTCGAACCACGCGCCGTCGCTCATGCGCAGCCGATAGATCCCGTGGATCATGCAGACCCCGCGAGACCACTTGCTTTGGATCTCACGCACGACCGAGCTCGCCTGCTTCAGCCGCTCGATCTCTGCCTGATACTCGGCGCGCAGCTGCTCGACCTCTTGCCGCGTGACGCGGTCGGCGGTCAGGCGTCCGTCGCCCTGCATGAGCTGCGCACCAACCAAGAAGTAGAGCCCCACCACCGCCGCGACCAGCAGCGGGAACCCGACCTTGAGCCGCGGCGTCGCGCGCGTGAACAAATCGCTGGTGAGCGCCCGGGTCGCCGTCATCGTGCCGCTGTAACGCGCCACCTCCGCAGCGTCGGAGAGCATCCGGCGTACGGGCTTGCAGACCGCGCCCATCGGCACGTCGGTGCGGAACCGCGCCATCGGCCCGCCCGGCCCGAATTCGATCAGGTCGCCGTCCTTCAGGATGATCTCTTCGACCTCGTCACCGTTGACGAACACCTGACCGTCGTCGCGGCGCAGGTGGAACTTGCACTCTTCTTGCTGCCACTCGATGCGCGCGTGGTCCCCGGCGACGAGCGCGTGCGCGAGCGTGACCTCGACGTGCGGCGCGCTGCCGACCCGCACCACCGGCTCCGGATATGTCCCGGTCCGGCCCCGCAGCGGGCCGGAAAGGTGCAGCAATTGCGCGCGCAGCCCACCACCATAGTCCGTGTGAGCGACTCCGCCAATCCACACGTGCTGGTTGAGGTCTGCGTCGAGTCCGTCGCGGGGGCATACGCCGCAGTCGTCGGCGGCGCCGAGCGCCTCGAGCTCTGCTCGAGCCTCGACGAGGGAGGCCTGACGCCGAGCGTCGGGCTGTGCGAGGCTGTCTGCGCAGCCGTGCAGGTGCCCGTCTTTGCCATGATCCGACCACGCGCCGGCGACTTTCTCTACGACGGGACCGAGGTGGACGTCATGGCGCGCGACATCGCCGCCCTCCGCGCAGCGGGCGCGGCAGGCATCGTGACGGGC
>JAYYEE010000106.1:0-4494 GCA_036160175.1 Planctomycetota bacterium | reverse complement strand
TCCAGCGACGCTTCGGCCGCGCGGCCGTCCCCGTCGCGGAGGCCATGATGCACGGCATCTTCGCCGGAGACGCCCACGCGCTCGAGGTCGCCGCGACGCTCCCGGCCGCTGCGGCGATGGAGCGAGAGTATGGCAGCCTCCTCAAGGGCATGGGCGCCCGCGCGCGAGCGCGCCGCGAGCGGGGCGAACAAGCGCGCCCGGCGGTCTGCACGTTCCGCCGCGGGATGGCCGGCAGCGTCGACGCGCTGGCAGGCGCGCTCGGCGACGCGGTCGTGACCCGCGCCAGAGTGGACAGCGTCGCGCGCGCTCCGTCGGGCTATGCGGTGCGCGGCGAGGGGATCGAACTGCACGCGCCCGAGGTGTGCGTCACAGCGCCGCCGCAAGCTGCTGGGCAGATGCTCCGCGGGCTCGACGCAGCGCTGGCCGACTGCCTCGCAGAGATCCCCACCGTCGCCGTCGCGAGCTGCTACCTCGGCTTCGACCACGCGGCCGTGCCGCCCGACGTCGACGGCTTCGGCTTCCTCGCGCCTCAAGGTGAGTTGGGCAGCGTGCTCGGCGCGATCTATACGTCATCGGTGTTTCCGCACCAGGCGCCCGAAGGGAGCGCGCTGTTTCGCGTCATGTCGGGCGGTCACGCCTACCCGCACGAAGTAGAGCGCAGCGACGAACAGCTGCTCGAGCAGGCGTCCGACGTATTGCGCGACCTGCTCGGGATCTACCAACGCCCAACGTTCCGCTACGTGTCTCGCGCGCGCGCCGCGATCCCGCAATACGTCCACGGCCACAGCGCGCGCATGCAGGCCGCGGCCGCGAAGCTCGAGCAGCACCCTGGGCTGAAGCTCCGCGGCGCCGGCTACCGCAAAGTCTCCGTGGTCGGGCAATGGACGCAGGAGGGCAGCGCGCCGTGACCGCGCCCAAGAAGGTCCTGATCGCCGGCGCTGGCTACATCGGCGCGCGCGCCGCTGCGCTGCTCGCCGCGTCCGGCTGCGAGGTCACGGCCGTACGCCGATCGACCGCGGCCGCGCCAGCCGGCTGCCGGTCGCTGTCCCTGGACCTCCTCCACGGCCCGCTCGACGACGTGCCCGCCGACGTCGACGCCGTCGTCTGGGCCATCGCGCCCGCGCCCGACGAAGCTGGTTACCAAAGCGCCTACGTCGACGGACCGCGCCGCTTGCTGGATCACCTCCACGCGCGCGGCGCGCCGCTGCAGCGAGCGGTCCTCGTCAGCAGCACGAGCGTGTGGCACCGAACGGACGGCGCCGAGGTCGACGAGGAGACCCCGGCGTCCCCCGCAGACTTTCGCGGCCGCGCCGTGCTCGAAGGCGAGCAGGCCTTTTGTGACCGCGCTCCGCGAGCTGTCGCGCTGCGCTTCTCCGGGATTTACGGACCTGGCAGGTCGCGGCTGCTCGAGCGCATCGCCGCCGGCCAGGCCGCGCCGCCCGCCGAAGAGAATTACAGCAACCGCATCTGGCGAGAAGACGGGGCGAACGCGGTGGTGCATGCGCTGCAACTCGAGCAACCGGCGCCCGTCTATGTCGTCTCAGACGATGAGCCGACCGACCTCCGCGAGGTCTACAGCTGGCTCGCCGAGCGCCTCGGGGTCGCGCTACCCGCGCCCGCATCGACCTACGCCGGCCGCGGCGGCAACAAGCGCTGCCGCAATCACCTGCTCCGCCGAAGCGGCCTCTCCCTGGAGGCCCCGCACTACCGCGCCGGCTACTCGCTGCTGCTGAACGAACGATGACCGACGAACAACCCACGCACCCAAGCCCGACCGGCGTCCTGCTCGTCAACTTGGGCACACCGGACTCGACCGCTGTACCCGACGTCCGACGGTACCTCGCGCAGTTCCTCATGGACCCGCGCGTCATCGACATCCCGTGGCCGGGCCGGGCCGCGCTGGTGCACGGCATCATCCTCCGTACGAGGCCGCGAAAGTCTGCGGCAGCTTACAAGGAGGTCTGGACCGAGCGCGGCTCCCCGCTGCTCGTCCACGGCCAAGACCTCACCGCGGCCCTGCAGGAAGAGCTCGGCGACGGCGTCCAGGTCGCCCTCGCGATGCGCTACCAAAACCCCTCAGTGCAATCAGCGCCTGAGGAGTTCGCGTCGCGCGGCGTCGACGACGTACTCGTCGTCCCACTATTCCCACAGTATTCGCAAGCTGCGTGGGCCTCGGCCTACGACGAGGTCGTCCGCGTCGCGGGGCGCATGCAGAACACGCCGAACTTGCGCTTCGTCGCGCCCTTCTATGACCACCCGCAGTTCCTCGACGCCGTCGCTGCGGTCGCACGCCCTCACCTGCAGTCGTTCGGGGCAGACCGCGTCATCATGAGCTTCCACGGCCTGCCGCAGAAGCACGTGAAGAAGAGCGACGCGGGCGGCCAACACTGCCTCAAGGTGAAGGACTGCTGCAAGACGATCACCCACGCGAACCGGTTCTGCTACAGCGCGCAGAGCTACGCGACCGCGCGCGGGTTGGCCGACCGGCTCGGGTTGTCCAAAGACGACTACGAGGTGACGTTCCAATCGCGGCTGACCAAGCGGTGGATCGAGCCCTTCACCGACGTGCGCCTTGAGCAGCTCCCCAAGGAGGGCTGCAAGCGCGTCGCGGTGCTGTGTCCCTCGTTCGTCGCCGATTGCTTGGAGACGATCGAGGAGATCGGCATGCAGGCGAAAGAGACGTTCGTCGAGGCTGGCGGCGAGGATCTCCTCGCGGTCCCCTGCGTCAACGCCGAGCAGCCGTGGGTTAAGGGGCTGGCGAACATCGTGCGCGAGCCTGCGCTCGGCTGACGCAGGCGAAGCGCCCGAGCCCGCCGGAGTCCGCCCGGTCCGAGCGACAACGGATCCCGAAGCAGCGGGCTAGTCGCGCTGCGCTCGCAGCGCGCGGAGCCCCGCGACGCCGTCGACGAGCTGCACCGCGCCGGCGCCGCGCAGCCGCTCGACTTGTCGGCCTGCGGCGTGCCCGCCAGGGATCACGCCGAGGGGCACGACCTGCGCGGCGCGCGCCGCGACGACGTCGCTCGGGTTGTCGCCCAGCATCCACGCGCGCTCACAGCCGAGGCGCTGTAGCGCCAACCTCACCGGGAACGGGTCCGGCTTGCACGGTCCGTCCTCGCTGCCGACCACGACGTCGACGTGCGCCAGGAAGCCGTGACGCTCTAAGACGGCCTCGGCGAGGCGCCGCGGACAGGTGGTCACGACGCCGACGGCGTGCTCCGCGGCCAACGCGGCGACGTCCGCGACGTCCGCGATGCGCGCGCGTCTAGCGATGTCGGCCAGGACGCCGTCGAGGTCGAACAAGAGGGCATCGGGCGCGAGCGCAGCGCCGACGACGCGCGCCAACGTCTCTTCGTCTGCGCCGCCGACCCTGAGGTGCTTGCCGCTGGCCTCCGCGCGGAGCGAGAACGCCCGAAACACCGCCAGCAGCCAATCACGGCGGGTCGAGCGGAGCTCGCAGCCCCCGCCGTCGAGCGCCACCGCCTCGACGCCGAGCGCCGACAAAGCGGCGCTCACTTGCGGGCCCTGTCACCCAGGAACTGCCAGATCGCCTCGAACTGGTCCGCGGCCTTGCCGCCGAGCACGTCCGTGAACGCGGTCTTGCCCTTGTCGTCCGCGTACTTCGGCATGCGCGCGTCAGGGTCTAGCCGCGTCGGGTCTGCGAGCCACCGCGTGTAGTACTCGTGCCGCAGCCGCCCGCGGGCGGTCAGCAGGTTGATGCCCTCACGCTCGAAGACCTGCGTGGCCTTGTTGTCGCCGACAGCGTGGCATTGCACGCAGCCGAACCCGGAGCCTTGCGCAAGCAAGCGCTGACCGTGCATCGCGAGGTTGGCCTTGCCAGCGAGGATCGGCTCGTCCTTCGCGCCGTAGCCGTGCTCGCGCACGAGCCCGTCCGTCAACGCAGCGCCGTGGCGCTCGAACTTCGGCATGCGCGCGGTCATCCATGGCCGCGGCGACGGCAGCTTGCCGGTGACGAAGTCGCGGATCCAGCTCGGCTGCAGCTTGCTGCCGACCCAAGTCAGCGCGGGGACACCCTGCGCGCCAGGGTCCTGCTCTGGCGGCAGCGGTTCATCCGCCGACCAACGCTCCGCGAGCTGCGCCCAGGTCGACTGCTCGCCGTCGACGGCGTGACACGCAACGCAACGATCCGCAGTCATGTGACGGGCGATGTAATCCATCGGCGCCGAGCGGAACGGCGCGTCGCCGCCGAACGGCAGAAACGCGCGGAGGGCTGCCCGCTCTTCGTCGTCGAAGTGGAACTCGGGCGCGGCGCCTTCCGGCCTGTCCGCGAGGCAGCCGCGGTCCGGCTTCAGGTTGCGGTAGCGAGGGAACACGCGGTCCGCTGGCGGCACGTCGTCGCCGAAGGCGTGGCAGAGCACACAGCCGCTCTTCTGCACCAGCCGGCGCCCCTTCTTCGCGTCGCCCTTTGGCGCAGGCAGGTCCACTTGCGCAGCCAGCAGATAGGCCGCGAGGTCGCTCGCGTCGCCCTCGGACACC
>JAYYEE010000105.1:0-2738 GCA_036160175.1 Planctomycetota bacterium | reverse complement strand
GGAGGAACTCACCCAGGTTCGTGCCATTCAAATCGAGGACGATGCCCTGGATACGGACGGTGTCGCCGACCGCGAAAAGACCCGATGGGACGCCCACGATGACCTCGCTGGCGAGGCCGACGGTCGCGTTCACGATGTCCGCGTAGCCGCTCGGAGTAGAGCCAGCCCAGACCTGGTTAAAGCCGGGGAGGAACGCCGTCACACCGACCGGCAAGGCCGCGCCGCCGTTGTTGGACCCACCGTAGTTAAGGACCGTCAGAGCAGGAGCCCCCGGGAAGGAGCCGCCAACATCGTCGTAGGCCCAACGGAGGACGTCGCCGTCGCTGAAGCCGCCGCCGGTGCTGCCCATCGGGCCACCAGGGTTCGGAATCGTCTCAGCTTCACCGACCAACACCGGCGTGACCACGCACGTACCGACCGTGGTGCCGCTGTTGTAGTAGAGGCTGCCGTTCCAGACGCGGGGCTGGAAGACGCTCGTGCCAAACGCGGTGTTCGCGCCGCCGCCCAGGTCCAGTGAGCACTCCGCAGTGGAGAAGTTTTGGTTCGTGCCGTTGCCGTTCGTGTAACGGTGCGACGTGGTCGCGTCCATCACGACCGCCATGCCGTAGGTGCCTGGAGCCAAGTAGAAGCCACCTTGCCCAGCGAGGCAAACTGGCGACGGGGTGTCAGTGCCAAACGATTGGCCAGTGCCGGACGCGACTTGCGTCCACGCGGTCGGATCCGCGTAGGTCGCGAGCCCCGAGACTGGGTCGACGGCACTCCAGCCGGCGGCTGCGATGTGGATCGAGCAGCCAATGGCCGCGCCTGGGGATTGCCCGCAGTTGAGATCGATTTGGTGGAAGGTGAGGCCAGCTGGATCCGTGACGGTGATGTCGAAGTAGGCGGCACCGCCGGGGGCGCCGCCGTTGTTTTGAGCAAAGAGAGTCGTGATCGGACTCTGCGCGGCAAGCGCCGCGGTCATGGAAAGCCCTGCAAGGGCAGGAGTGAGGAAACGCATGTTGCTGAAAAGGGTGGAAGGACGAGGAAGAAGAACGATCGGCGGCGCAGGCACGTCCTGGGCACGCCTCAAAAATCCGATCTTACCGTAACCGGAGAAGCGTAACCCCGTTTTCTGTCCTTGGCACCCCCTAATCGACGCCCCCCGCGCCGAGAGGACCCAGGATTCTCAGCATGGTTAGGGTCGCGAGGCGGCCAGTCCCCCGTAGCACCGACGCGTGGCCGATCAGAAGTGCCAGGGGAACCGCGAGTAGTCCTGATCACGCTTCTCAAGGAATGCGTCCCGGCCCTCGACGGCCTCGTCCGTCCCGTAGGCCAGCCGCGTGGCCTCGCCCGCAAAGAGCTGCTGCCCGACCAACCCGTCATCCGGCAGGTTGAAGCCGAACTTGAGCATGCGCATCGCCGTCGGACTCTTGGAGTTAATGACGCGCCCCCACTCGAGCGCAGTCTGCTCTAGATCGCTGTGCGGCACGACCGCGTTGACCATGCCCATCGCGTGCGCCTCTTCTGCCGAGTAGTCGAACCCGAGGAAGAAGATCTCACGCGCGCGCTTCTGCCCGACCTGCCGCGCCAGCAGCGCCGAGCCGTATCCCGAGTCAAAGCTCGCGACGTCCGGGTCCGTCTGCTTGAAGACCGCGTGCTCCTTGGACGCGATCGTCAGGTCGCAGACGACGTGCAGGCTGTGGCCGCCGCCGACCGCCCATCCAGGGACGACCGCGATCACGACCTTCGGGCTAAAGCGGATCAAGCGCTGCACCTCCAAGATGTGCAGGCGGCCCAGGCGCGCCTGATCAGGCTCAGCGCCGCTGCCTGCGTACTTGTAGCCGTCCTTGCCGCGGATCCGCTGGTCGCCGCCTGAGCAGAACGCCCAGCCTCCGTCCTTCGGGCTCGGGCCGTTGCCGGTCAAGAGCACGCAGCCGACGTCCGGCGTCGTGCGGGCGTGCTCCAACGCCTGCGCGAGCTCGTCGACGGTCCCAGGGCGGAAGGCGTTCCGGCAGTCAGGCCGGTTAAAGGCGATGCGGACCGTCCCGTGCGCCTTGGCGCGGTGATACGTGAGGTCCTGGAAGTCGAACCCCTCAACCGGGGTCCACGCTGACGGGTCGAAGATGTCGGAGACCATGGGCTTCGCTCTCAGAGGATCGGGGCGCGGGTGACTAGCTGCGGCGGCCGACCATGTCGCCCGGCACGACCCAGGCGTCGTATTCTGCTTCGGTCACGTAGCCCGTCGCGAGCGCCGCAGCCTTCAACGTCGTGCCCTCGGTGTGGGCCTTGTTGGCGATCTCAGCGGCCTTGTAGTAGCCGATCTTGGTGTTGAGCGCCGTGACGAGCATCAGGCTGTCGTCGACGAGCTGCTGGATGCGGTCGACGTTGGGCTCGGCGCCGTCGATGCAGTGCGCCGCGAACGAGACGCACGCGTCGCCGATGAGCCTGGCGGACTCGAGCACGTTGCGCGCCATCATCGGCTTGAAGACGTTGAGCTCGTAGTGGCCCTGGGCGCCGCCGAAGGCCACCGCGACGTCGTTGCCCACCACCTGCGCGCAGACCATCGTCAACGCCTCGCACTGCGTCGGGTTGACCTTGCCCGGCATGATGCTGGAGCCGGGCTCGTTAGCCGGCAACAGCAGCTCCCCGATCCCTGAGCGCGGGCCCGAGCCCATCATGCGGACGTCGTTGGCGATCTTGTTGAGCGCGACCGCGAGCTGCCGGAGCGCGCCGTGGCTCTCCACGATCGCGTCGTGCGC
>JAYYEE010000104.1:0-2579 GCA_036160175.1 Planctomycetota bacterium | reverse complement strand
CGAGACGGTGCTCTACGAGGGCATGGCGCCCCACAACGTGCCGGTCATCGTCGAGTGCCTGACCGAGAACCGCAACCGCACCGGGCCCGACGTCAAGTCGCTGTTCAAGGGGGGCCAGTTCGGCAGCAAGGTCACCTTCCTGTTCGACCACGTCGGCATCATCGACGCCACCCACGAAGACGCCGGCAAGGACCCGGAGGAGGCCGCGATCGAGTGCGGCGCGCAGGACGTCGTCGTAGAGGACGGGCTAGAGGAGCAATCCGGCGGCCGCTTCCTTACCGACGTCGCCGACCTCTACGCCGTCGCCGACGCGCTCAAAGGCGAGGGCTGGGCGGTGGCTTCGGCCGAGCTCGGCTACCACCCCAAGGACCCTGTGGAGCTCGACGGCGACGCGCTGCAGGAGGTCGAGGCGTTCTTTGAGAAGCTCGAAGACCACGACGACGTGCAGAAGCTGCACGTCGCCCTGAAGTAGCGCGCGCCTACCGGACGTCGGCGCGCCAGCCAGCGAGCGCGCGGCGCATCGCCGTGACCCGGTCAGGGTGCTCGCCAGCGACGTCCCGCCGCTCGCCGATGTCCTCGCTGACGTCGAACAGCAGCGCCTTCTCTCCCTGCTCGACGAGCTTCCAACGGCCCTCGCGCATCGCGCGACCGAGCCAGAACAGCTGACGCGCGTCGCCTCGCTTTACCCCTTGCAGGCGGGGCAGCAGGCTCTCGCCATCGAACGGCCGGTCCACCGGCGCGTCGAGCCCGGCGACCTCAAACATCGTCGGCATGACGTCGAGGCTGCTGCACAGCGCGGCGCTCTTGCTGCCCTTCTGGATCGTGCCAGGCCACCACGCGATCGCAGGCACCCGGTGCCCGCCCTCCCAGACCGTGCCCTTGCCGCCGCGCAGCGGGTCGTTGCGCATGTGGCGCGCGCCGCCGTTGTCGCTGAAGAACAGCACCAGCGTTCGCTGGGCGATCTTCTCCTCGCGCAGCGCGTCGAGAATGCGCGTCACGCTCTCGTCGAGCGAGGCCATCATGCCGCGCACGGTGTCGTCGCGGGCCCGGTCGCCGTTGGGCCGCTGGACCTTGTCCGCGCCGCGGAAGGCACCGCTGTCCTTCGCTTGGATCGGGCTGTGCACCGCGCCGTGCGCGACGTAAAGGCAGAACGGCCGGTCCGCGTGCCGCTCGATGAAGTCGACGGCGTCTTCGGTCACCAGCTCGGTCAGGTAGCCCTCACGCTCAACCAGCCCCTCTCCGTGATACCAGTCGGCGGTCCCCATGCGGTCGAGGTGGCTGTGGTAGTCGATGTTGCCGCTGACGAAGCCGCGGAACTCGTCGAAGCCGTGCCGCGTCGGGTTGTGCTCCGGCGCGTAGCCGAGGTGCCACTTGCCGAACAGGCCAGTCGCGTAGCCGGCGCCCCGGAGCGCCTCGGCGAACGTGCGCTCCTCGGCCGCGAGGCCGCGCTGGTGGTCGGGGTGCTTCGGGTCGGCGTTGACGACGCCGGGGATGCCGCAGCGCTCTTGGTAGCGGCCGGTGACTAAGCCCGCGCGCGTCGGGCTGCAGACGACGCCGCTCGAGTGGAAGTCCGTGAAGGTCATCCCCTCCTTCGCCATGCGCGCGAGCCCCGGCGTCTCGATCCAGCCGCCGTAGACGCTCGAGTCGCCGTAGCCCATGTCGTCGGCCATCACGACGATGACGTTCGGTCGCCGCACGCGCGCCGCGTGCCGCGCGAGGCGCCGCACGAGGTCTGGGTGCTCGGCGTAGACGTTGCGCGTCTCGCCGGGGTCCGCGCCGAGGTCGTAGAGCTGCCCCGGCGCAGGGCCGGTCTTCGCGCCGCGCGTGAAGCCGCCGGAGCCGCGGTGGCCGATCCACTTCCAGTCGCCCTCGCGCACGACGCTCGCCGTGTGCCGCATCACGGTCACGTCCCGACCCGCCGACGGTTCGCCGCGGAGCGCTGACAAGAAGCTGACGCTGTCTTCGGCGGCGCCCGCCGCGACCTCGCCGCCGGCGGCCTCGACGCAGGTCGCGAACACGTCGGGGAAGCAAATCGTCTGCGCAGACTCGCGGCCCGGCGCGACCTTCCCTGGCCAGCGCGCCACGAACGGCATCCGGTGGCCGCCCTCGAACGAGTCGCTCTTCATGCCGCGCCAGGGACCGGTCGCGGCGTGCCCGAAGCGCTCGACGTCCCGCGGGTACCAGACCGGCCCGTTGTCAGACGTGAACACGAACAGCGTGTCGTCCGCCATCGACGCCGCCTCAAGCGCCGCCATGACGCGGCCGACCTCATGGTCGACCTGCGCGACGAAGTCGCCGTACATCCCAGCGCCGCTGGCGCCGCGGAAGCGCTCGTCGGGCAGCCACGGCGTGTGCGGCGCAGGCAGCGCGAGGTAGAGGAACAGCGGCTGCTCGTCCTGCTCGCGCGCGTGGCCCTGCACGACCGCGACCGCCTCATCGACGAGCCTGGGCAGCACCTCCTCATGCACGAAGCCTTCGGCGCAGCCGCCCTCGCGCCAGAACGCGCCCTGGATCCTCGTCCACCCCTCGGTCGCGCCAGCCCCGACTCGCCCCGTCGGCGCCGCCACCGCGTGGCGGTC
>JAYYEE010000103.1:0-10976 GCA_036160175.1 Planctomycetota bacterium | reverse complement strand
GTCCCGTCGCTGTAGTTGAGATAGCAATACGGCGTCCCCCACGGGTCCCTCTTGCCGCCGAAGCCCACCTGGTAGAGGGTCAGGGGCAACGTCCCCATGTTGTTGGCCGTGAACGTGTCGATCGCGTTGGAGATCGTCCTCAGCTCATGCTTGGCCTTCCCGACGCGGGCCGCCTGCAGCGCGGCGGTGTATTGGGGCACACCGATCCCAGCGAGCACAGCCAGGATCGCGACCACGATCATCAGCTCCAGCAAGGTGAAGCCAGCCTGCCTACTTGCGTTCGGGGAGTCGACGCGCATGGGGCAGTTATCGGAAACACGACGGGCTCTGCCTGAGCACACCCGCCTCACCAAGGGGATTTTCCTGCCCCCTGATCGGCGCGTAGTGTTGGGAATTGCGACAGTCGGGCCGATCCAAGGCCGCCGCAGCCCTCAAGCGAGGCGCAGCGACAAGAGGTCGACCTCACAAGGCCCGTTGACCGGGTCGATGCGAAGCCACTGCACCTCATCTGGGAGGAGCGGGTGCCCGGCCAATGCGACACGGTGGACGTGGACCTGCCCGTCGTTCGGCACCGAGAAGTAGACGCTCCGGCTCTTGTCGAAGGAGACGTCCGCGCCCCCCTTCCAAAACACCTGACCCGTGCCCTCTGTCGCCGCGCTGCCGGGCGCGTGGATGCGAAGCTCGAGGTGGACCTCGCGGACGGAGCTCTCGCCCTCCGCAGATGCGGAGGAGGAAAGTGGTGCCCAGGAGAGGACTTGAACCTCCAATCCCCGTTAGGAGAACTAGCACCTCAAGCTAGCGCGTCTGCCAATTCCGCCACCTGGGCGTCCAGCGAGGGCCGGAGACCATAGCCGGTCCCCGACGCAATGCAACCCTGCTACCGCTGGGTTCTGGCGGCCACGGCCTGCCGCCCCGACCAGCTAGAACTCCCGCATCAAGCGCAGCTGGTAGCGGATGTAGTTTTTCTCCAACTCCAGCTGCAGCGCCGCGCCGCGGAACAACTCGCTCATCCCGCGGAGCTGCTGGAGCCCTTGGCGATCTGCGGCCGTGAAGTTCGTGCGCTCTCGCGACCACTTGGTCCGCATCGCCGCGATGACCTTCTGGTCGAACTCGCCCCCCTGCTTCGTGAGGTTCTTGGGCATGCTCGCCTTGCTCGGGTATTGCGGGTAGCTCTTGCGGCGGACTTGGTCTTCGACGCTCGGGCGAGTGAGCATCATCCACTCCGGGTCCATCTGCTCGCTGCTCGTGTCGGCGAACGCGAGGTAGTCGTCGAGCACGACTTGAAGCTGCTCGCCGTCGACCCAGACCAAGCCGCTGAGAGACGGGGAGAGCTCCTCTTCGACCGCGTAGAAGTGGTCGAGGTCTCGGATCGACCGCATCCCGGACTGCGAGCCGTAGTGCGTGCGCAGGATGTCACGGATCAGCGGACCAGAGTTCGAGACGATGAAGAACTTACCGAACGTAATCATCGCGATCTCGCCGGTCGCCGGGATCTGCGGGTTGGTGAACTCGCTGACCTTCTCCGGGAAGTTGCCGCCCGCGTAGGGCACCGAGAGGTAGAAGACCTTCCGGAAGCCGAAGCTCGTGTAGTAGTCGCGGAGCATCTTGGCCAGCGACTCGACGAGGTTCTCGCCTCCTGGACGCAACCAGAACACCCACGCGACCTGAGGCACCGGTGACTTCGCTGCGACGGGCACCAGCAGCTCGCCGGTCTCCTTGTCCCGCGACGTGTCAGGGACGTTTCGACGGAACACAAAGCCGGTGCGCGGCTGGAAGGCCACGCGAAGCCGGCTGATCAGATCGCCAGCGTCGTTGACCTGGGTCCCGTTGAAGTTCGAACGGCGCAGCGCGTCGTTGATCAGGCTCTTCTCGGCGTCCTCGAGCGCGTCGAACATCGCCGTGAGGAACTCCGCTGCCGGCATCCGCAAGGCGGCCGCGGCGCACGCGGACGAGGGGACCATGTTCAGGAAGGGGTCGAGCCACTGCGCGCGCCGCTGCTGATCCGTCGTGTAGAAGATGTTCTGGAACGGCGAGTGGTCGCGGCTGTTCAGGCCGATCTGCCCAGTCGCGCCGAGGAACTCCTCCTCGAACATGAAGCCGCCGGTCACCTGGAGCCACCCCTTGAGGTTGAGGAAGCTCGCGAGGACCCGCTCGTTCATGCTGTCTTGCTTGTTCGGGTTTGGCCACGTCGCGGCGAACCGCCGGAAGCCGTCGTAGGCATTCGGCTCGACCAGGAACTCGAGAACGTTGGGCGAGTCGACGTCGTTGCGCCTGGACCACTCCTCGATCCGATCCAGGGCGCCGATCGTGTATGCGGGCTGCTGGCCGATCGGCACGACGTCCTCGCTGCCGAAGATCAGCAGCTCGGACTCCTCGAGGAGCTTGGTGTTGTTCGCGACCATCAGCGCGTCGAGGTGGCGCCGGATGTAGATCGGATCCGCGCCTGGCGCTTGCAGCACGAACGTGTCGTCCTGCGAAGACAGCTGCATGCCTTGCTCGGCCAACTGGCTTTGAACGAAGCCGAAGCCGGCGAGGCCGTAGAGCAGTTTGACGCGCCAGTTGATGCGCGCGTAGAGGCACCACTCAGGGACCGCGAGCGGTCGCGGCGGCGACACCGAGTAGTCCTGGTTGTAGCCCGCGACGATGACCTCTTCGCCGACGACGTCTCGCATGACGTCCAAGAAGCCGCCCGAGTCCTGCACGACCTTCGCCAGCTGCTCACGCGCGGTGGCGAGCGCGCGGTCGAGCCCCTCGCGGCGGAAGCTCTGCCCCAGGCCGCCGTCCCGGACCGCGTCGAAGCCAGGCGCCTCACTGAGCGAAGCCCAGAACTTCGGCTCCGGGAACGGGTCGAAGTCTTCCGCCAGCCCCTGCTTGCGGACGAAGAAGTTGACGCCGCGCGGCACCGCGTCCCGCAGCGAAGGCAGCGAGCCCTCGAACGGGTTGTAGATGAACGCCGAGACGAACATCAGCACGAACACGAACAGTCCGAGCACGGACAGCAACAGCTTGCGCCAGAGCGGGCGCTTCTGATTCTTGGGCTTCGACTTGGCCATTCGCGGAGCAGCGTAGCGAACGGCAGCGGTCGGCTGCACGGCCGTTCTGGAGGATGCGGTCGATGAGCTTGGA
The DNA here is from genome assembly GCA_036160175.1 of Planctomycetota bacterium. Taxonomy (GTDB): domain Bacteria; phylum Planctomycetota; class UBA1135; order UBA1135; family UBA2386. Next base: position 7,850 of record JAYYEE010000103.1, on the reverse strand, counting down.
CGCCTGAAGGCCGCCGACCTTCCCGCGAGTTTGCCTTGGCCCGCGGCTAGGGGTCTACTCGCGTCATGACCGGCCTCGCCCCCAACGCCCGATCCCGTCTCGTCGAGGAGTCGGCGACCCTGGCGATCTCTGCGGAAGCCGCCCGCCTCAAGGCCGCCGGGAGGGACGTCGTGTCCCTCGGGGCAGGGGAACCAGACTTCCCCGCGCCAGCGCCGATCGCGCAGGCGGGCATCCAGGCGATCGAGCAGCACAACTACCGTTACACCGAGACCTCGGGCGTGCCTGCGCTGCGGGAAGCGGGCGCCGCCTGGCTCCGTGACGCGTTCGGGCTCGAGTATGACGCAGCGGAGGTCATGGTGACCGCCGGCGCCAAGGGCGCGCTGCACATGGCGCTGCAGACCATCGTGCATCCAGGCGACCGAGTCCTGGTGTTGGCCCCGTACTGGGTCAGCTATCCCGCGCTGGTGACGATGGCCGGCGGCGAAGCGGTGATCGTCCCCCCGATGCCCGAGCGAGGGTTCATCCACGACGCGGAGACGATCGAGCGCGCAGCGGCGGAGCACGGCGCCAAGGGCGTCATCTTCAACTCGCCAAACAACCCCTCGGGCGCGGTGGCGCCGCGCGAGGACGTGCAGGCCCTCGTCGACCTGTGCGCGCGACGCGACATGTGGATCATCTCGGATGAGATCTACGCGACGCTGCTCTACGACGGCGCAGCGCAGACCTCGCCCGCCTCGCTCCCTGCTGGCCGGGAGCGCACCGTGGTGGTCAACGGCTTCACCAAGAGCCACACGATGACCGGGTGGCGCACGAGCTTCATGGCGGCCCCCGCAGAGATCATCGCGGCCGCGGGGCGCATCCAGAGCCAGCTGCTCGGTAACCCGTGCACGATCAGCCAAGCGGCCATGCTCGAAGCGTGCCGACGCCCGCTGCCAGAAGATCAAGCCGAGCGTATGGCTGCGTTCGCCGAGCGGCGCGCGTTCCTGCTGGAGCGCGTGAACGCGCTCCCGGGGATGTCGCTCGCGCCGCCGATGGGCGCCTTCTACGCGCTGATCGACGTCCGCCCGATCTGTGAGCAACGCGGCGTGGACGACTTCGAGGTCTGCCAGCAGCTGCTCCAAGATCACCTGCTCGCGCTCGTCCCTGGCAGCGCGTTCGCCGCGCCAGGCTTCGTCCGGGCGAGCTACGCGGCGTCGATGGAGGTGCTAGAGAAGGCGGTCACGCGCCTCCAAGCCTGGGTGGGGACGCCGTGAACGCTGACGAACAACGGCACCAGATCGTGCTCGCTGGCAACCTTGAGCAGCTCGAAGTTGACCGTGAGTATGACGTCTTCGCGCGGCTGCAGTCGGTCAAGGAGCTCTCGACCAAAGCTGGCAAGCCGTTCCTCGCGTTGGACCTCGCGGATCTCTCCGGCACCGTCAGCGGCAAGATCTGGTCGGAGGCCGAGGCCGCGATGGAGACGGCTCGCGCGGCGGCGCCCGGCAGCGTCGTCAAGGTGCGCGGCAAGACGCAGCTCTATCAGGGCAATCTGCAGTTCATCGTCAGCCACATGAAGCTGGTCAACGTCGACGACGCGCCGGAGGGGTTCGACCCCGAGCAGGTGATCGACCCCGCCCTCGCAGAGGTCGAAGACTTGATCTGCCGGACGTTGGTCTTCGACATCGAGACCGTCCCCGCCCTCGATCGCCGCGAGCTCCCGCCGACGGTCGCGGAGGCGCTCTCCGACAGCGCCGCGAAGAAGGAGATGGACACGTCCGCGGTGATGGGCATGTCGCCGTTTTTCGGCAAGGTCGTCTCGGTCGCCATCGGGGACGGCGACGCTGAGCCTGGCAGCGACGGCGACCGGGTCACGGTGCTCGCCGTGCCGCCGGACGGGTTCGAACCGCCTCCTGAAGGCGTCCCCGCCCACGTGCGCCTGATGAGCGAGCCGCAGCTGCTCCGAGCGTTCTGGGCGCTGGCAGCCAAGGCCGAATGCGTCGTCTCATACAACGGCCGCGGCTTCGACGTCCCCTTCGTCGTCACGCGCAGCTTGATCCACGGGATCCCCGCGCGCGTCGACCTCGTCAGCGGCAAGTGGTCCCTGCGCCCCCACCTCGACCTCTTCGAGCTGGTGAGTCAGCGCGGGCGCGGGCCCAGCAAGCTCGACGTGGTGTGCTGGTCGCTCGGCATCGAGAGCCCCAAAGAGGTCATGGACGGCTCGATGGTTGCGCCGGCCTACGCGCGGGGCGAAATCCTGAAGATCGCCGAGTACAACGCCCACGACGTGCGCGCGACCAGCGCCGTCTACCGCCGCTGTCGCGACCTCATCCTCAAGTTCCGTAACGACTGGGCGCCGACCCGCAAACGCTGAGGGAGCGGGCGCCAATCCCCCTGACACTGATACGAGCAACCATGAAGACCTTCGCCATCTCGCTCTGCCTCTTCTTCACCAGCTGCATCTTCGCGCCCAACAACGCCCCGTGGTCCGGCGTCGTCGACGAGCTAGATCCGCGCACGGCCAAGGTGCGCGCGATGTGCGACGCGTACTGCGCCAACGACATGGACGCGTGGGCGGAGCACTTCGCCGACGACGCGGTCGCCCACGTCAACGACGTCGACTACACGACCGCAGAGGTCAAGGCCGCGTTCGGAGCAGGCCACGCGTTGTTCGAGGGTATCACGCACGAGAACGTCACCTGCACGACCATGCGCTACAACAACGGCGAGGTCTTCACGAACTACTGGTACGTCTGGAGCGGCACCGTGCGCAGCACCGGCGAGCAGCTCAAGATCAAGGGCTACGCGTGGTTCCGATGGGAAGGCGAGCAGATCGTCGAGTTCTTAAACGCGGCTGACCCGACCAAGTACAACGAGGCCGCGGCCGGCTCCGCCGCCGAGATCAAGTAGCGACCCAGCTCAGATCACGAGCGCGTTGCGGCATCCAGCCGGCAGCGCGTCGAGGCAGAGTTGCTGGAGCTTGCGGCGCTGCGCCTTGTCCTCGAGCGAAGTGAAGACGTAGAGCTTCCACATCCTCGGGTAGCTATCGGCGAGGTCACGGAGCCGCGGGATGTCGTCGACGAACGCGTCCAGCGGCAACGTGCGCTCCCCGCTCCCGGGGAACCGCACCAGCGTGCGCGCCTCCTTGAGCTGCATGCGACGCTTCGGGCAGTAGAGCAGGACGTCGACGTCCGTCCCGAGCACGCGCCGCGCCGCGTCCTCCATGCGCTGCTCCCACGCGAAGCGCTGCTCTTGGCGGCCCGGCGCGAAGTAGGTCTCCACCAGCTCGTCCTGGACCTCGCGGTTCTGGTAGTAAGGCAGCGCCAACACGCGCTTGGGGAGCGCCCGTCGACGGAACCGGGCGACGAAGCGCTGCAAGCGCTCGTTCTGCGCGCCGTCGCCGAGGTCGAGGTCGCCGAGACGCAAGACCAGGGACTCGTCTGTCATCACCTGCAGCTCGGCAGCGTCGAGCGCGCCCGCGCGCATCGCGAGCTCGACCATGCGCGACAGCAGCGCGCCCGCGGCGACCTTGGCGTGGTGGTAGTAGACGCGCTCGCTGAAGTGATAGCGGCACTCGAGGACCCGCAGCAGCTCGCTGACGATGTCCTCGCGCAGCATGCCGTTCTTCTCGCAGTCGACGAACATCTGCCCGCTCTGCCGGTCGATCCGGAAGTAGTCGACGACCCGACGGTCGTAGCGCAGCTCGAGGCCGGTGTAGAGCGCGTCGCGCCGGAGGTAGTCAAGCAGGTCGGCGTCGATCGTGTCGCTGACGACTTGGCGCCAGAAGGCGGGCACCGCGCGGCCGCGGCCGGTCAACACAGCGAGCACGTCATCGCGCAGACCTTGTCGGTCGAGCTCTTGACCGAGCTCGGTGTCGCCGAGCACCAGCTCGAAGCGCTCCGGGAGGTCGTGCCGCGGGAGGAGCCCGGTCTGGTCCTCGATGTTGTGCCCATAAGGGATGTGCGTGACGTCGTGCAGCAGCGCCGCCGCGCGGAGCACGCGGCGCTCATCGACCGTGACGGCGTGACAGCCGGCTGGATCGCGCGCGGCGTTCTTGTTGCACGCGTCCAACAGGCGGTCGCACACGTGCAGCGTCCCGATCGAGTGCTCGAACCGCGTGTGCACCGAACCTGGATAGACAAAGGCGGCGCTGCCTAGCTGCTTGACGCCGCGCAGCCGCTGGAACTCGGCCGTGTCGACGAGCCGCAGCTCGTCGCGCGTCAGCTCGATGTCGCCATGGACGGGGTCGCGGAGGATGCTCACGGCACGCAGGCTAGCGCCGCGCGGACGGCGAACAACACGCGGCCCGACAACCGCCCCAACGGTTCTTTCTCATTTGTGGAACGCCGCCCGGCCGATGCCAACGCACGGTCGCGCCGCAGCCGCCCGATCTACAGCGCCACAGCCGACCTCCGTCGTCGAGGCTGGGTATACTACGTCGTGCGGCGCGCGCTCCCGTGTGCCGCACACCTCGTGTGGCTTCGTTGTGTGGTGGGGGATCGGGCTCGCGCCCGGTCCCCCCTTTTGTGTACCTACCGCAGCTCAGCGCGCCGTCACGAGGTCGACTGGCCCGGTGGCCGACAAGGACGGCCACGAGCGAACGACCGGCGCTGCGCCGTCGATGACCACGCGCGCTTCGACCGCGAACCGGCCGCAGTGAGGCAAGGCCAGCTCCCCCACCTCGTCCGCGGCGCAGGCGATCTCGACGCCACCGCCGAGGTCGCTGAGCAAGCTCCAAGCGACCCCTGGCACCGGCGGCGCTACCGCCAACGACGCGTCGCCGCCGCGCCACCGCGGCAGCTCGATCTCGACGTTCATCGCCGCGGACAACGGGACGTCACGGCCCGCGTAGCCGAGCGCGCGAACGGCGAGCTGCGCGTCGTCCGCCGCCGGTGTGCCCATGGAGAACCCGCCGGTCGAGTCTGCGCGCGCAACCCACCCCCGACGCAGGTCTACGTACGGCGGGAGCAAGCGCGCCGAAGAAGGGACGTCGAGGCGCTGGCCCGGAACGCGCCCGAACAGCCACGCCGCAGCGACGCCCTCGCCGTCCTCGTCGACCACCACGCCCCGCTGCGCGCGCGCGTCGAAGGCCAGCGGGACGGTCGCGCGCACCAGCGACGAAGACAGCTTCACGTCCGTCGCCGCCGTGAGCGCCGCCATCGGGTGTCGCACGACGACGCGCACGGCGCCGCGCTGCGGGAGATCGTCGATCACGGCGCTTCCGGCAGCGTCGACCACGTAGCCTTGGTCGAAGAGCTGCGCGAAGAACGGCCACTGTGACAGCCCCGATGACACTTGCCCCGTTGGCGGCAGCACGTAGGCCCGCGCGCGCTCGACCTCCAACGCGCGCCCTGCGACCTGCACGTGCAAGGTCGCCGCTGGCTCCAACATCTCGCGCAGCACATCGGGGGCCGAACTCGCGCCGCCGCCGATGGCCGCGACGGGCGCAGAGATCACCCGCCACTTGGTCGCGTAGCCCGCGGCGCGCACCACGAACGGCACCCCGCGACCGGCTGGAACTTCCGCCTCGAACGCGCCTTGGTCGTCGACACCAAATGAGCGAAGCGCCCCGCTCGCGAGGCGCTCCCCGAACCAAACGGAGGCCCCGGGCAACGGCTGCCCATGCTCGTCCTGGACGACGCCGCGCACCAGCACGCGCGCGCCGACCTGGGCGGGAGGGAACTGGCGTGGATCCCCGAGCGCGGCATAACGCAGGAGGAGGCGGTCTCCTTCCTCAATCTCCAGCAACGCTGGGCCCCGCCGCGGCACGGAGACGTCGAAGCCACTCCCCGCTCCGGCGACCACTCGCCCTCGCAGCGGCGTCCCGTCCGGCCGCGCCGCTAGGTCTACAGGCTCCGGAGGCGCCACAAAGCGCTCTAGGGCGCGGACCTGTAGCGTCACCGTAGGAGCCCCGTCGCGGGGCTGACCTGCCTTCGGGCGGCTCCCCTGGAAGCCGTCATTGTCTCGGGGGACACCAGAGAACGCTGGCGGCGCGACCGGACGACCTGCACCTGCAAACCAGAGCCACGCCAACGCGGCGACAGCAGTGCACCCAAGCAACAGGAAGACTACGGTGCTACTTCGCATCAATCCTGGGACGGACCATACCGCCTCCCCGTCCAACCTGCGCATGTCTCTGCCGATCGCCATCGACTACCGCCCCGCGTTGCTGTCGCGCGCCGGGATCGGCCGCGCGACCAGAGAGCTCGCGAAGTCGCTGGCTGCGATCGAAGACGTCCGGCTCCACCTGTTCGGCCACAGCCTCGCCCGCGCCAGGGTCACGTGCCCCCCGCCGCCGCGCGCGCGCCTGCATCGGGCGCCGATCCCAGGGCGCGCGCTGCCGCTGCTGCGCAGAATCGGCGTCGGCGCCGACACGCTCGCCGGGCGCGCGCCGCTGTTCCACTGGACCGACTACGTGCAGCCGCCAGTCCGCGCGGCCAAGACCGCGCTCACGGTCCACGACCTCGCCTTCGTCCGGGACCCGCGCTGGCACGGCGAGGAGGCTGGTCCGCTGCGCGAACGAACCGCACAGGCGATCGCCGCCGCCACCGCGTTGATCACCCCGACCGAGACTACCGCCGCAGACGTCCGCGCGTTCGCCCCCGAGGCCCCGACCCCGCGCGTCATCCCGTGGGGCGCCGACCACGTCCCAGAGGAGACGTTGCCCCGCGCCTGCGACGGCGACTACGCGCTCTGCGTCGGGACCATCGAGCCGCGCAAGAACCACCTCGCCCTGCTCGAGGCTTGGCGACGGTTGCCGCCGTCTCGACCGCAGCTGGTCATCATCGGCGCCGTCGGGTGGGAGTGCGAAGACGCAGTCGCAGCGCTCACCCGCGCGGAGCAGGACGGCGTCGCGGTGTGGCGTCGCGACGCCGGAGACCTAGAGCTCTGGTCGCTGCTGCAGCACGCCCGCCTGCTCGCGTATCCAGCGCTCTGGGAAGGCTTCGGCTTCCCGCCGCTCGAGGCAATGGCGCTCGGCGTCCCCGTCGTCGCGCATGACACACCCGCGCTGCGTGAGGTGGGCGACGAAGGGCCGTGCTTCGCCGACGCGACGGACGTCGACGCGCTCACCGACGCCCTCGCGGCGGCGCTGTTCGACGAGGACGCGCGCGCGCGTCATGTCCGCGCAGGCCGCAAGCGCGCGCGGGACTTCACGTGGCGGCGATGCGCCGAGCAGCACCGCGACCTCTACCGCGAGGTGTGCGCGTGAGCGTCATCGCCTTCGACGGCGTGTGCCTCGGCGACGGCCCGGCCACGGGCGTCGGGCGCGCCTTCCTCGACGGGCTGCGCGCCTTCGCTGCGTCCGGGGACGAGGAGTGCGTCCTGCTCACCCCAGAGTGCGCGGAGTTAGAAGACCTGCCCGGCGTACGCCGCGTCACCGCCCCGCGCGGCCGGCTGCGACGGCAGAGACAGTTGCCGGGGCTGCTGCGCGCGCTCGGCGCGGACCTGCTGCACAGCTCTGTCGCGGCCGTGCCGCTGCGCGCGCCGTGCCCCACGATCGCGACCGTGCACGACCTCCCGTGGTTTCACCCAGAGCTCGGGGAGCGACCCAGCTGGTGGCGACGCTTCGCGACTGCGCGCGCGCTGCGCAGCGCCGCCCGCGTGCTCGCGCCCTCGACGATGACCATGCGGGACGCGCGCCGACTCCTCGGCCGCGACGGCGACCGCGTCGCGCTGGTCCCGCACGGCGCCCTAGAGGCGACGACGACGCCCGAAGAGCAACGCGACGGGCCGCTGCTCGTCCTCGGCGACGACCGCCCGCGGAAGAACCGCGCGCGCGGGGCGGCCCCGCACGCGCGCCGCGACCCCCGCGACCGACCGCCGCAGCGCTTCGTCGGGCCGCCCGCCGACAACGTCGCCGAGGCCGAGAAGCG
>JAYYEE010000102.1:0-4422 GCA_036160175.1 Planctomycetota bacterium | reverse complement strand
GTTGAAGAACACGCCCGGCTCGGTGCCCGTGCCGACGATGCCCGGGACCGCCGCGTTTTGCTGTTGGCGGGGGCCGAAGTCATCGAAGCCTGCGTTCGCACGGTCGCCGTTCTTCTCCAAGCCGCGGCCGGCGAGGCCCTGGGCGCTCTGGTTGCCGAGGCCGCGGAGGTCGATGCCGACGTCCTCGAGGAAGCTGTCCTCAACGCTGAGGAACCGCGACTCGATGTCGATCTGGATGCCGACGTGTCGGCGCAGCTCGTTGAGCAGGTTGCCTACGGCGTCGATCGTCTCGCGGTCGGCGCGAACGTAGAGCACGCCGCCTTGGTAGCGCATGCTGAACGGCGCGTCGTCCCACCGATCAGGGGCGACCGTGGCGGTGAGGAGCTCGATCAGGCGGCCGTCGTCGACGACCGACGGGAGCGGCTCCTCGTCGACCTCGGGGAACAGCGGCGCGTCGTCGCCGGGGACCTTCAGGCGGAGGTCGGGGCCAGGCTTGCTCACGACGCCGGTCACGAGCTCGCTCACTTGGAACGGCACCGTGGTCAGCTTGCCGATCGCGTTCTCAGGCGTGACCAGCATGACCAAGCCGTCCTGGATCTTGTAAGCGATCCCGGTGGTGGCCTCGATGGCCTTCAGCGCGCCGGCGACGGACTTCCGCGGCAGGCGGAACTCATTGAGCGTGGTCGTCTCGGCGTCCATGTCCTTGACGTCCGCGCTGACGAAGAACGTCGCGCCGGTGACCTGCGCGTAGTAGTTCGACCAATCTTCGACGGTCGCGCTCGCGAAGTTGTGCTCGAGCACCGTCTCGTTGAGGAGCTTGGCGACCGCTTGGTTCTGCGGCGACTCGAGCTCGCCTGCCTCCGCGAACTTCGCGGCCTTGCGCTGGCTCACCGACGCCCAGCGCGACGGGTCGAAGACGACCGTCTCGGTCTGCGGCACGGCGCTGTGCTTGAGCTCGGTGAACGTCTTGTTCCACTCCGTGCGCCAGCGCTCGCGGTTGAGGTCCATCTGCGCGTTGTGGCGCGCGCGGTCGGCGAGGTCGCGGAGCGAGGTCGCCGTCGGGTTGATCGGGTCGAGGCGCAGGGCCTGGTCGACCAGGTCCACTGACTCCTCGTAGGCGCCGTTTTGGAACTTGACGTTCGCGGCCTCAAGGAGGCGCTCGACGGTCAGCTCGCGCGCGATCTCCCGGTCGCGCGCGATGCGGGCGAGCTCGCCTTCGCTCGCAGCCTTTGCGTCCTGTTCGGCGGCCATGAGCGCAGCCTGCTGCGCCGCTTGGGCCTGCTTGAGCATCGCCTCGGCCTCGGTGCGCAGCGGGTCATTGGCCTGGACGTAGGTCGAGAAGCGCAGCGCCGTCACCGCCCGCTCGAAGCGGTCGATCGCGCGGGCGAAGTCCTCGAGGTCCATCTGGGCGCGGCCGAGCGCGAGCTCGTTGTTCACCAGCGCGCGCTCACGCTCCTGCTTGATGCGCTCGGTCACGATGAGGTTGCGGAACCCATTGTCACCCGCGTTCGTCTCCTCGCCGAGCACTTCGCGGCACCGGTTGAGGATGTCGCGCGCTTCGTCGTTGTTGGAGTCGAGCTCGAGCGCGTATGCGGCTTCATTGCGGGCGTCTTCGAACAAGCGCAGATCGAGCGATCGTCGCGCGTTCTCGACGGCCTTCTTGACGATGGCCGCGCGGCCCTGAGGGTCTTGCGGTTGCGGGTCCTGGGCGTCCTTGTTGACGCCCTCGGAGGAGGTCGTCGTCATCGGGGTGCCTTCGGAAGAGCCGGTCTGAACGTCAACGAACTCCGTGGGCGTTCCCGCGGAGCACGCGGCGAGAGCCAACAGGGAGGACGCACAGAGGCCGCGCAAGCGCAGGGTCTGAACCTTGATCATGCTGAATGCCTGCAAAGATGGCAGAGGGGAGAGGGGAGCTGAGCAGCCCCGACAGGGAGTGAGCTCGCGCGGTTTCTAGAATGAGCGAGAGGTCACGGGTCCACGCCGGTCGCGAGCGCGACGACGCTTGTGCTGACGGAGCAAAGAGCGCTCACCTAAGCATCGCGCGGCCGAATGTCTTCTCGTCCTGCATGCCGCGGGACGAAGAGGCGAGGTCCGACAGCCCGATACTCCGGGTGAGCCCAGACCTCCAAGGGACGCAAAGAGGTCTTAGGGACGCCGGACCCTATCGACCCAGCGGGGGTCGGTCAAGGTTGCAACAACGCCTTCGCCGCGAGTTTGCGGATGGAGGGCGATCCGCGCGGCGGCTCCGACGCGGCGGCTCAGCCTTGGTTGGTCGGTACTTCTGGTAGACCGAGCAGCTGGTTGACCTTCTTGATGTCTTCCCAGGTCTCGCGCTTCCGCGAAGGCTCCCGGAGCAGATAGGCGGGGTGCCAAGTCACGATCACCGGCGTATCGGCGTATTCGTGCTGCTTGCGGCGCATTGCGGTGGTGGACTCGGTCGATCCGAGCAGGTTCTGGGCGGCCGTCCGGCCGAGGCAGACGATCACCTCAGGCTGCACGATCGCGACCTGCTGCTTGAGATAAGGGAGGCACGCCGCCACCTCTTCCGCATCTGGGGCGCGGTTGTTGGGAGGACGGCACTTGTTGATGTTGGCGATGAAGACGTCGGCTCGACGTAAGCCCATGGCCCCTTCGATGATACGGTCGAGGAGTTGGCCGGCAGGGCCGACGAACGGGCGGCCGGATTGGTCTTCCTTGGCGCCGGGAGCCTCGCCGACGAACATCACGCGGGCGGTGGCGCTGCCCTCCCCGAACACGGTCATACGGCGGCCCGTATGTAGCTTGCATCGGGTGCATGGGAGCACCTCGGCGCGCAGGGCGGCCAGCGCTGCGCCCGGGCCATCGGTCGGCGCTGGCGCGGGCTCCGCCGTCTTCGTCGGCCTCCGAGCTGGTGCCTGCGTCTTCGCGGGCTCCGGCGCGGGCTCCGGCGCGGCGGGCGGCGCCGGGCTTGCCGCAGCCGCGGCCTCCTTTTCAGCTGGCGGCGCCTCGGCGCGCGGCGCGACCTCGCCAGGCGGGACCGTGAGATCGGCGCCGTAGGCCTCGGCCCAGCGCGCCAAGTGCCGCTCCAGGCTCGACGGGACGTGGCTCATGGCGTCATCCTATGCAAGCGTCGTCGCGGAGCCAGGGATCCCCGCCGGGGTCGTAATCGTCGCGGCGGGGGAAGATGCCGTAGGAGTGCGCGAGGCTCGGTCGGTCCCCGACCGCCAGTACGCTGTGCCAGGCGACGTCGTCGACGCCGTGCGACGGCAGCACGATCGCGTCCCCGGCGCGCAGGACGAACAGCGCGCCGTTGGCCGCGAGCAGGCGGGCGAAGTCGGCGTCGCGGTTGAGCACGTCCAGGAGGGCTGGGTCGCTGGCTTCGTCGAGCGCGGCCATGGCAGCGCGCATGCTGCCCCAGCCGTAGCTCGCGAGCAGCGCGGCGAGCCGCCGCTTCGAGAGGGTGAACCACGCCGTGCGCCCCTCGAGTTGCGAAAAGACGACGCCCAGCTGTCCCGGCTCGGCGTCGTGGTGGAACGCGGCGCCGCCGTTGGGGGCGTTGTTGTAGACGATCCGGTCGGAGAGCCGGTGCGGCTGGTCCACCAGCTGGTCCATGCGCTCCCTCAGGGCGGCGCACGCGAGGACAGCCCGGCACTCAGGGAATGTGTGCAGCGCGAAGCGGTCGACCCAGCTGGCGGTGTGGTCGCTGGTCGTCATCCACTCCTCAAGCTGGTCGAGGCCGTTGGAGAAGCGAATCCGCAGGGAGCGGTCCGTCGCGTCCTCGGTGATCCACGCCAGCTTCGCCCACAGGTCCTCGGCGACCGGGGCGCCGTCGACCTCTGCGTCGACGAAGCACCGCTCAATCTCGCGGGGGTCGTCCTGGTCGACCGTGCTGCCGGCGTAGCGGAGCCAGTCGTCGTCGTGCAGCCTCGCCTCCAGCTCATCGAGGAACTCGCTCTCGTCGCCGCGCAGGCGGTCGAACATCTGCAGGCAAGCCCCGATCTCGCGCCCCCAGCGCGCGTCGAGGTCGCCGAGCACGCCGGGCAAAAACACTGGCTCGGCCGCGCGCCAGCGCGCTGCTTGGGCGCGGTGCGCGAGCGGGTCGCGCTGCACGGTGACGACCTGGCCCAAGTTGGCGTCGCGCCGCACTAGCGGCCAGACCTCGCGCCCGCGCTGACGCAGCGAATTGGCCAGGGCGGCTTCTTGGGCGGCGAGGTGTCGTGCGGTGTATGCGGTGAGCACAGCGCGATGCTGGCGCCGCGCGCCGTGGAAGGCAAGCGAACCTGGCGCCGGGTTGGTAACGTGTCGGCCCTTCTGATGAACGCGAGCCACGACCCCCGAGAGACGGACGCGCCGCTCTGGCCGACGATCGCCACCATGTTGTTGGCCGCGATGGTGGTCTACCTGCCCGCGGCGGTCGGCGCGGACCTGCTGCAATTCGACGAC
>JAYYEE010000101.1:0-3840 GCA_036160175.1 Planctomycetota bacterium | reverse complement strand
TCTCATCCCGGAAGTAGCCCAGCATCCGGGAGAGGAAGTGCGGCTCGGGGATGTGGTCTGCGTCGAGGATCGCCACGAATTCCCCGTCTGTCTGGTCGAAGGCGTTGTTGAGGTTGCCAGCCTTCGCGTGCACGTTGTTGTCGAGCGCGATGTAGTGAACGCCGAGCTCCTCGCACAGCTGGCGAACCTCTGCCCGGTTGCCGTCGTCGAGCAGATAGGTTCGGTGCGGCAGCTCCATGGCTAAGCAGGCCTGCAGCGTGCCCCGGAGGATCGGGATGCCTTCGTTGTAGCTCGGCACGAAGACGTCGATCGTTACTCCCTCGAGCGGCGCCTCTTCCTTCAGATCGGTCGGTTCCCAGATCTGCAGGAAGAACAGCAGGAGGCTCATACCTCCCCAGAGCTCAGCAACGTAAAGGACCCACGATGCAGTTGTTGCGTACCAGGTCTCAAGGTTCAGCGTGTACAGACCGCGGTACACGAGGTATCCGACGGTGATGACCGAGCACAAGGACATCAGCACCTTGTGCTTGCGATACCGAGGTTGGCGGGTCTGGGTTGGTGCGTCGGTGCGGTCACTCATGGGAAAGGTCCCGGGCAGGGGCAGAGGCAGTCCGAGATGTCGAGATCGAGGCGGAAGTTCTTCACACCAGCCGGCTCACTCCAAAGAGAAAGTTCAGTCGGCTAAGGCAGTCTTCCGAAGAGATTACTGCATGGGGCCCGATGTGGAAGCCCCCCTGACCAGATCAGACAGATGCAACAATCTCGCTTACAGTACCTTACGGCTGTTCTTGCCTCCAAGATCGCCATCGCATCGGCGCTTGCGATCCTCTGCGGATGTGCAGAATCCAGCACCGCGCCGACGCGTGCATCCCAGGTATTTTCCACCAAAGAATCCACAGCCGCCAAGGGCGCGACGACGTCCGTGAGCATGGCCGCAAGCGGCCTTGCGCCCACGGGCAGCAACTCGGCGAGCGGGAGCTCACGAGGTGGCGAGACAAGGCGGCCCGCAGCGACCGACGCGCCGCCGAGCTTCGCATCCGAGCCGCGGGTGACGCCCACGGTGGCCGCGACGTCCACTCTGTCTACGGCTTCACCGGATCTGCAAGACCCGCAAGGCCCAGGCGGGCGCCGACCGCAGGGCCGCGCGCCTGGCAAGAAGCCGACGCGGGAACAAGAGCTGCTGCTCCGCTCCGCTCGCAACGCGGTCGCCCTGGAACAGATTGATGAGGCGGCAGACTTGTTCGAGTCGTACCTCGTACTGGTCCCGACAGACCACGAGGTCCGCACCGAGTATGCGGGTCTGCTCGTGCAGAAGGGCCGCCTTGAAGAGGCGCGTGACCTGTACCTCAACACCATCGAGGCGCTGCCAAACTCGAACAAGACGCGCCACATGCTGGTGAACGTCTTGATCATGAGCGGCGAATACACGGCCGCGACCACACAGCTAGAGGAGATCGTCCGGCGCGACGCCGACGACCTCGCCGCAGCGGCGATGCTCTGTCGCGCTTACAGCTGGGTCAAGGACCTCGAGCGCGCGAAGATCGTCTTCGACCGCTACCTGAGGAACCTGGACCCCACGCAGCAGCGTGACCAGCAGCTCCTCGCGCCCGCCCTGCTCGACATGCAGAAGCCGCGCGAAGCCCTCCCCTACTTACTCAAGCTTCAGGCCCAAGCGCCGGAAGAGCTCGAGTGGTCAACCAGCCTCGTCTACTGCTACGAGTTGATCGGCGATGAGGCCAAGGCCGCACGCGCTGTCGACGCGATCGCGTCGCTCCAGCCGAACGTGACGGACGCGAGGATCCACCTCGTCGACCAACTCCTCTCGCTGAGCAACTACCAGCTCGCGCAGACGGTCAACGAGCAGATCCTGCAAGCCGACCCGGAGAACGTCATGGCGCGCCTCATGGGCGCTCGCATCCTGCTTGAGTCTTACGACGTGCGCCGCGCCCGCGAAGTGCTCAACAACCTCGAAGACGAGCTCGGCGGCATGCGTCGCTACTCGCTGGCGATGGCCCAGCTCTACCACTTGGAGGGGCAGTGGGTCGCCGCGCAGAGCGTCTACGAGGCGATGCTGATGGATCGCCCTACGGACGACGACGTCCGCATCAAGTTGGCCCTGCTCTACCGAGACAAGGGCGACCTGCACCGCGCGCTCGCGGAGCTCAAGAAGGTGCCGGCGAAGAGTCCGTACGGCCCCCTCTCTCAGCTTGAGCAAGCGACGACGATGATCCTCGAGGGACGCCCGGACCAAGCAGCCGGCCTGTGCGCCGCACTCGCCGACCAACGGCCGAACGACGTCGCGCCGGTGCTCGGCCTCGTCCGCGCGCACCTCGCGATGGATCACATCGAAGAGGCGCAGGCGATGTGCCAGCGCTTCATTGACGGTCACCCGTCGGACAAGATGGCGCTGGCCCAAGTCCGCGTCGTGCTCGGCAAGGCGCAGCTGCTCGCCGGCAACTCGGTGCAGGCAGCGCGCACGTTCCAGCTCGCTTTGCGCGAGCCGAGCATGCATGAGCCTGAGGCGTTCTACGGCCTCGCCAAAGCGCGCACGCGCGGCGACTCGGCGGTCGGCTCCGAGCTGGCGCGCCTCTCGTCCAACATCGCGACGTCCGGCGAAGGCATTCGCATGCGGATCGAGCTCGGCAAGCTCGCGCTCGCTGAGCAGGACTTCACGCGCGCCACCTACTACCTGAAGAAGGCGCTCCGCTGGCAGCCGAACAACGTCGCGGCGAAGGTTCTCCTCGGTGAGGCCTATAGCCAGGCGCTCAAGGCAGGCAACAAGGCGGAGCCGATCAAGGTGCTGTCCTCGGTCCTCGAGACCGACCCGAGCAACACCCGGGCGCGCCTCGCGCTCGCCCGCGCGTATGCGATCCAACGGGACTTCGACTCTGCGCTCAAGACCTACACCAAGGTCCTCGAGCAGGACGCGACCTACGACTACGCGGCGCGAGAATACGCCCGCACGCTCTATTGGAACCAGCAGTACGAGGCGTCTCTCCAGCAATACGAAAAGCTGATCGCGCGGCTCCCCACCGAGGGGATGGCCGTCGACTTCTTCGACGACCCGAACGACAGCAACGCGCTGCAGTCCTTGTCGGACTTCGAGTCCGGCTCGAACTTCGCGGAGTCCGTCAAGCTGGAGCTGATCGCGAAGCGCAACATGTCCTGGCGGCCCCCGCTAGCGCAGAACGCGCTGCAGGCGCTGACGATCCGAGAGCCGGCCAACCAAGAGGCGCTGTTCGATCTCGCGCAGATTCGGCACCGCCGCGGCCAGACCAGCGCCGCGATCGGCAACTACCAGGACCTGATCCGCGTCGCCGGCGGGCATCAAGAAGCAGAGAAAGCGCTGGCCGGCGCCCGACGCGACATCCAACCGAGCCTCCACTTCGCGGTCAACACCGAGGAGCGCGCCGGCCGTGACGGTCTCGCCTTCATGGACGAGAGCTCCCACATCGCGGACACCACGTTCCCGCTCGGCGACAAGAACGACACGCTCGGCTTCGGCATCGGGCGGCGCACCTTCGATCCCGGCGACGGCAACTTCTCGGCGGGCAACACGCCGCTGAACGCCAACGTGCTGCGCCTGTTCGGCTCAAGCTCGCTCGGCGAGAACACCGTCGTCGACATGCTCACCGAGTTCCAGACCTACAGCGAAGAGGGTCGCATGTCAGATCGCCTCTACTTCGACGGCGGCGTGACCTATCCCAGCGACGAGCAGACTCGCGTCAAGCTGCGCCTGTTCAGCCAGCCGGTCGTCGAAAACGGCGAGACGCTCTCGCAGGACATCTACCGACAAGGCGGTCGCGTCGGTGTCGAGATCCCGGTGACGCGGCGTTTCGA
>JAYYEE010000100.1:0-3531 GCA_036160175.1 Planctomycetota bacterium | reverse complement strand
CGGGGTGCTGATGGACTTCAGCGGCAAGGCGTTGATCAAAGGTGAGCCAGACGCGAGCTCGTTTCCGAGCGGCGGGCTG
Organism: Planctomycetota bacterium; assembly: GCA_036160175.1. Classification (GTDB taxonomy): domain Bacteria; phylum Planctomycetota; class UBA1135; order UBA1135; family UBA2386. Next base: position 3,452 of record JAYYEE010000100.1, on the reverse strand, counting down.
CGCGCGACGTTTGAAGCGCGCGGCTACACCGCGTGGGACCCCACGTCGCCCGCGTTCATCCGCGATACTAAGAGCGGCGCGACGCTCTGCATCCCGACGGCCTTCTGCTCTTGGACCGGAGAGGCGCTCGATGAGAAGACCCCGCTGCTGCGTAGCGCGGAGGCGCTCAATCGCGCGGCGCTGAAGGTCCTCAAGGCGCTCGGTGACGACAGCGTCGGCCACGTCTTCCCGACGCTGGGATGTGAGCAGGAGTACTTCTTGATCGACCGCGACCTGCAGGTGTTGCGGCCAGACTTGGTCGCGACCGGTCGCACGCTGTTCGGCGCGAAGCCGCCAAAGGGTCAAGAGCTTGAGGACCACTACTTCGGCTCGATCCCGCGCCGCGTGCTGTCGTTCATGCAGGACGCTGAGCAGGAGCTCTGGAAGCTCGGCGTGCCGGTGAAGACGCGCCACAACGAGGTCGCGCCGTCGCAGTATGAGCTGGCGCCGATCTTCGAGCGGACCACGGTCGCGTCTGATCACAACATGCTCACGATGGAGGTGCTCAAGCAGGTCGCACAGCGGCACGGCTTCCACTGCACGCTCCACGAGAAGCCCTACGCCGGCATCAACGGCAGCGGGAAGCACAACAACTGGTCGATGTCGACGGACACGGGCGAGAACCTGCTCGAGCCCGGCAACAGCCCTGAGCAGAACATGCGCTTCATCGTGATGCTGGCAGCCGTGCTGCGCGCGGTGGACCTATACGCCGACATCCTGCGGGCATCGATCGGGACCGCTGGCAACGACCACCGCCTCGGCGCCAACGAGGCGCCGCCGGCGATCTTGTCGATCTACTTGGGTGAGCAGCTCACCGAGGTGATGGAGGGCTTGATCAGCGGCAACGGCGGCGAGAGCCGCAAGGGCGGGACGATGCAGCTCGGCGTCACTTCGATGCCGGCGTTGCCTCGGGACGCCACGGACCGGAACCGCACCTCGCCGTTCGCGTTCACCGGGAACAAGTTTGAATTCCGGGCTGTCGGCTCCAGCCAGTCGCCGAGCAAGCCCATGACCGTGCTGAACACGATCGTCGCGGACTCGCTCGATTACATCGCTGACGAGGTCGACGCGCGGAAGGCGCAAGGCCTCGAGGCCGCGGTCAACGACGTGGTGGTGGACATCTTCAAGGCGCATCAGCGGGTCGTCTTCAACGGCAACGGTTACTCGGACGAGTGGCACCAGGAGGCCGCCGGCCGCGGCTTGCCCAACGTGCCTAACGCCGTCGACGCGCTGGCGAACTTCGGTGCGGATAAAAACGTGCAGCTGTTCGACCGCCTGGGCGTCCTGTCGCCCAAGGAGAGCGAGAGCCGGATGAACATCCAGCTCGAGGCCTACGCCAAGGCGATCGCGATCGAGGGGCAGAGCGCGCTGTCGATCGCTCGAACGATGATCCTGCCGGCCGCGCAGAAGACCCAGCGCGACGTCGCCGACAGCCTGTCGTCTGCCAAGATCCACGGGCTCGCGATCGAGAAGCAGTCTGAGCGCCTCCGCGACATGACGATGCGGATCGAGTCCTTCGTGCAGTGCATCGGCGAGCTCGCCGAGGTCTTCGAGAAGTGCGAGCACCACGACGGCTCGGAGTTCGAGCACGCGTGCGCCTATCGCGATGAGGTCATCCCGGCCATGAACCGCCTGCGAGAGCAGGCCGACCAGCTCGAAACGATGACCGACGACGACTACTGGCCGCTGCCCAAGTACCGCGAGCTGTTGTTCTTGCACTAGCTGGCGGGGCGCGGGGCGGCTGGCGCAACTGACGCGTCGATTCGGGCGCGGCTTCTGTTATGAACCAGGTCATGCAGCCATGCTCTCATCGCCTCGCCCGCATGCCTTCGTCTCTGCTCGCCTTGGGTCTGCTGGTCGGTTGCGGGCCGTCGGAGCCGGTCGAGATGACCGTCGAGGTGACAGGCAACGACCAGATGAAGTTCAGCGTGGAGCGCATCGAGGTCGACGCGCCTGCCAAGGTGACGATCGCGTTCCGTAACGTCGGCAAGATGCCCAAGGTCGCCATGGGGCATAACTTCGTCCTGCTGAAGCAGGGCGTCAACGCGCTCGAGTTCGCCTCGGAGTGCGTCTCGGGCGGCGCCGTCGCGGAGAACGAGTTCCTCCCCGAGTCGCTGCGGGATCGCGCGCTCGGGTGGACGAAGGTGCTGGGGCCTGGCGAAGAAGACAGCTTCGTCGCAGAGCTGCTAGAGCCTGGCTCCTATCCGTTCGTCTGCACCTTCCCAGGTCACTTCGCGCAGATGAAGGGCGTGCTGGTGGCGCGCTGAGCGCGCCCGGCGGCCGCTATTCGACCGTGATTTTGATCGTCTTCGACGCCAGCTTCTTGCCGTAGCTGCGGTGGGCGGCGTCGGCGAACTGCATGGTCAGCTTGTAGGTGCCGGGTTCGAGGGTTACCTCCGCCTCGGTCTGGGCCTTGCCGTAGTGCAGGTAGTCGCCGGTGCCCATCGGCAGCGCGAAGCCAGGGGTCACGACGCCCTTGTTCACAGAGATGTGGTGGTGGCCGACGGTCTTGTCGAGCGGGTTCTGGCCGGCAGGTGACATCTCTGCGCCGGTCATGCCGAAGCGCACCTTGAACGGCGACTTGACGGTCGCGCCGTTCTGCGGCTCGAGCCACGCGACGCCGAGGTCCGATGGCGTCGCCTCGACGGTGTATGTGACGGCTTTGTGATCCGAGGTTGCCTTGCCGGCTTTGTCGAAGCGCTGCACGTGGACGGTCTGTTCGCCGGCAGGGAGCGTGACGTAGCCGAACGACGCGCCTGCGGCCAAGGACATGGCGCCCTCTGGCATCGCCGCTCCGGCCTCGGCGCCTTCGCCGCCGACCATCACTGCGATCGTTCCTTCGACCGCGCGTACGTCGCTCGGGTCGCCGACGTAGATCGCCGTATCAGCGAACACCGTCGACCCGTCCTCCGGCCAGACGAGGAACGGCGCGCTGTTGGTCGCGTCGCCCTGCTCCTGGGTCTCGGCGGTGCAGGCGGTGAAGGCGAAGAGCGCGCTTGCGCAGGCCACGAGGTGGAGGTGTTTCATGAGTCGTGTCGTGTGGGGTCAGGCCCTGGCGCCAGGGCGTGCAGTGAGCATAGGCTCACCGTGATCGTGGGCCACGGAGGATCCGTGGCCAAGTCCGAAGAGGCGCGTTAGCCGGCGCGCTGCAGCTGCAGCAGGGGGAGCACGATCGCGATCACGATGCCGGCGACGATCGCCGCGAGCAGCACGATGATCACTGGCTCAAGCACGCTAGTCAGCTTGGAGGTCGCGAGGTCGACCTCTTCGTCGTAGGTCGCGCTGATGCGTTCTAGCATCTCTTCGAGGTTGCCCGCCTGCTCGCCGACGCCGACCATGTACGAGATCGTCGGCGGGAAGGCGCCGGACATCTTCATCGGCGTGGCGATGTCCGTGCCCTCGACGACGCGGTC
>JAYYEE010000099.1:0-4874 GCA_036160175.1 Planctomycetota bacterium | reverse complement strand
TTCTTCCGCGAATACATGCGCTTTGAGAACTACACGCGCCGCGCTGAGCCGATGCAGTGACGCCGCCCTGGGCGTGTTGCCGCGATTGATGGTCGCCGCAGGGTTGTCCGTGGCGCTCGCTGCCCAAGAGGTCCCGCAGGGTCCCGGCGTGCGCGTGGACCGGCCGCTGCCTACGATCAGCGGCGAGGTCTACCTCGAGTGGGCGGTGCGCGCGATGAAGGGCAAGCCCGTGCGCTCTATTGAGGTCACCAAGGTAGATCGTGAGGCCGCAAGGGTCGCGCCCGTGGGGCGCGAGGAGGCCGCCGGCATCATCCGCGGTCTAGAGGCCCGCGTCGGCCAGCCGTTTGAGCCGCGCAAGGTCTCTGCAGATTGTGCCACGCTCTGGTCAGAGCGGCGCCTCGTCGTGCGCGCCTACGCGGAGGCGGTGGACGGTGAGGTCTCCTTGACCTACCAGGTCGATCTGCAGGTCGCTCGCTACGAAGAGGTCGAGTTCGTCGGCAATGAGGAGCTCGACCTCGACGAGATCTACGCGCTGGTGGGATTTTATGCAGGTCGCCGCACGACGCGCACCGAGGCCGAGGCGATGCGCAAGCTGCTGCTGGCGCGCTATCGGCGCGATGGCTTCGCGTTCAGCGAGGTCCTGCTCGAAGACCTGCCTGCCTTGGACCTAGACGACGCGGGCGGCGACCTCGCGCAGCCGAAGCAGCGGTTGCGGGTCGTCATCGAAGAGGGGCCTAAGGTCACCGTCGGTGAGGTCGACTTCGTCGGCAACCGGTCCTTCGCCGCCGATCCGATCCTCGGCTTGTTCGGTACGGACGGCTACCTCGTCCGCGACGCGAAGATCGAGAGTGAGCCCGCCCAGGGTTTCCTCCGTGGGGGCGCCTTCAGCCGCGAGGTGCTCAGCGAGGACCTGGACCGACTCCGCTTGTTCTATCGGAGCCGGGGGTTTCTTGAGGCCACCGTCGATCTCGCAGACGTTCGATTCTCGGAAGACCGCGAAAGCGTCGACTTGTCCTTCGTGATCGTCGAGGGGCCGCGCTACCGGATCCGCTCGGTCAAGGTCGTGCACGTCTCGCCGGACCAGACGCCGCTCGCGGTCGATCCGCTCTACCCGCCCGAAGAGGTGGCTGCCGAGCTCAGCGTCGGCGCGGGTGATTACTACGATCACGAGCAGCTGCAGCGGGATCAGCAGGCCATCGAGGAGTTCTATGGCCGCCGCGGGCATCCGTCCGTCAACTTCCCGGGGATGCGCCAAGCGCTGCGTGAAGGCTGCCGCGTCTTCACTCCCCTTGAGGTCTACGGCGAGGGGCCCGAAGTTGACATCATCTACCAGGTCAGCGAGGGGGCCCCGAAGTCGCTGCGTGACATCGTCATCCGGGGCAACGCGCGGACCCGAGACGCGGTCATCCGGCGTCGGTTCCGTGTGCTGCCCGGTGAACGCATTGACATGCAAGAGGTGCGGAGGGCGCTGCGGCGAATCGAGGGCACGCGGTTCTTCCAGGACCCCGCGACCATGCAGGGGCCACGACTGCAGATCGAGCCGGTCGCCGGCGATCCAGACCGCGTCGACCTCGGCCTCGACCTGCAAGATGGCCCGACCGGCGAGCTGAGGTGGGGGGTCGGCGTCTCGACAGGAATCGGTGCGCAGGCTCAGGTGACGTTCAATAAGCGGAACTTCGACCTGTGGAGCCCGCCGAGCAGCTCTAACCCGATCACGGCGGTGCGCGAGATCATCGACGCGAAGGCCTTCCACGGAGGCGGGCAGAACCTCTCGGTGTTGCTCGCGCCAGGCAGCCGGCAGAGCCAGTTCGCGGTCACTTATGTCGAGCCCGACATCTTCGAGGATCACCTCGACACGTATTCGCTCCGGGTCACCGGGCAGCGCCGCATTCGCCGCTTGCCCGACGGCTACACGTCAGACGTGCTGGGCACAGACGTCGGCTTGTCGCGGAACTTCACCGAGTTCCTCAACGCGGGCGTCTCGCTGCGGCAGGAGACGGTCGAGATCGACAACCTCGCGCAGGACGCGACCATTCTGGCGTTCGACGCCGAGGGGCGGACGGAGCTCCGTGGCCCGCGGCTGAGCCTCCGCTATCGCGATTACGACGACCCGCTTCGTCCGAACGACGGCGTCGACTTTCGGTTGTCGTTCGAGGCGATCGGCGGGTTATTCGGCGGCGAGGAGAACCTGACCAAGTGGGAGCACCAAGCGGACGTCTACTACCCGATCTCGGAGAACGAGATGGGGCACCGCACGGTGTTCCACTGGCGGCAGTTCTTCGGGTTCGCGCAGGCATACGGCAGCAGCGACGATGTCTTCTTGACCGAGCGCTTCTACATGGGGGGCGCGAACCTTCGCGGATTTGATTTCCGGCGCGCTGGCCCGACGCAGTTCCAGCGACCGATCGGCGGTGAGGTCATCTACACGTCGACATACGAGGTGTTCTTCCCCTTGATCGCGACTCGGTTTCCCGGGGAGGTGCGGGACCGCGAGCTGCTGCGCTGGGTGTTGTTCACCGACATCGGCTTGCTCGGACTCGGTCCCAGCGATCCGACGTTCGGTCAGCTCCGCGCGAGCACGGGTGTCGGCCTGCGGGTCGAGATCCCGTTCCTGCAGCTGCCGATCGCGCTCGACCTCGGGTGGCCCTGGTACTACGAAGAGACGGACGCACGGCGTCAGCTCTACTTCTCGATCAGCCGATGAGCGATCCGCGACCGTTCACGCAGGTCGGACGCGAAGTCCTCGTCGAGAACTCGTGGCACCGTTACTGCAGAGACCGCTACGTGCAGCGCGACGGCACGGAGGGCAGCTACTACTACGTCGACATGCCCGGCAGCAGCGCCGCGATCCCGATCTTCGGTGACGGCACGATGGTCCTGGTGCGCGTCCACCGATACCTGCTAGGGGAGGACCTGTGGGAGTTCCCGATCGGCGGCATGCGGGCCGGGGAGCTGCCGCTAGACGTGGCGAAGCAGGAGCTTCGTGAGGAGGCGGGCTTGGTCGCGTCCGACTGGAGCTCGCTCGGCCACTTCGCGCCCTACAAGGGCGTGTCCAACGAGCGTTGCCACTTCTTCTTGGCGCGCGGCCTCGACGCAGTCGAGCAGGCGCTGGAGTCGAGCGAGCAGATCACCGTGCACCGCATGCCGATCGAAGAGGCCCGGCGCACCTTGATCGGTCAGGAGTGCGGCGACGGTCAGTCCATGGCTGGGTTGCTGCTGCTCGACCGCTGGATCGCTGCGGGCAACACGCTGTGAGCGGTCCGTTCCTCCGAGATTTTGAGCGCGCGGAAGCGGCGCTGCATGCTGCCATGGAGACCGCTCTGCGGTGCGCCGCCGAAGGCGTCGAGGTCGAATACAAAGAGGGCGGCAGCCCGGTCACGGCCGCAGACCGAGAGATTGACGGGCTCCTCCGTGACGCGCTGGTCGAGCCGGGCGAGGGATGGTTGAGTGAAGAGAGCGTTGACGACGGCGAACGCCTCACTTGCTCGCGCGTCTGGGTGGTCGACCCGCTAGACGGGACCCGCTCATTTGTCTCCGGGCGCAAGGACTACTCCGTGTCGATCGGGCTGCTCGTGGATCGACAGCCCGTGTTGGGCGCGGTCGGCAGCCCGGCCAACGGCGTCACGGTCATCGGCGGCGTCGGCTCCGGCCTCCAAGTTGAAGGCGCGCCAGCCTGGACGATGCGCGGGTCACGGGAGCGGCCGCGCGTGTTGATGTCGCGCAGCGAGATGAAGCACGGTGACGCACGCGGGCTTGAGGACCGCTTGCCAGTGCAGCCGGTCGGGTCGGTCGCATACAAGCTCGCGCTGGTGGCGGCGGGGTTCGCCGACGCGACTTGGACGACGTGGCCGAAACACGAATGGGATGTCGCGGCTGGCGCGGCGCTGATCCTCGCAGCAGGTGGAGAGGTCTGGCTCCCTAAAGGCGGTCACTTGCTCTGGAACCGGCCGCGGCCGCGTTTTCGTAGCTTCGCTGGCGCTCGCGCTGGCGTGCGACCGGTCGCCGAGCGCTACGTGTGACCGTCACCAGAGCTGCACAGTCGCGCGATCGCTGAGATACGGCGGCCCGCCGATCGTCTGAGCGATGAAGAGCTGCGCGAACACCGTCGCGCCAGCGAGCGCAGCTGACGGTGGCGGCGTCCATCGGAGCTGCGCGACCGAAGGAGCCGCCGGCGCGCTGACCAGGAAGGTGGTCGCCGACGAGGGGTCGAGGTGCAGCACGCCGAGGGTCGGGAGCGTCGTCGTCGCGCCGCCGAGGGAGACGGCGCCCAGGACCAACGCGTCACCTGGTGTCGCGGTCATGAAGGCCACCTCCGAGGCGCGGGGTTGGACTCGCCGAAAGTGTGGGAATTGCTGTAGGGCAGCGATCTCCGGGAGGACGCTGCACGCGACGATGCCTTGTCCGTCGACCAAGTAGCCGACTTCGCTGTTAGCGAACGCCGCGCTGACGCTGGCGCCGAGGTCGTAGCGGTGCCACGCGCCTGTCTGCGCGCCAAAGCTATGGGCGCTCGCGCCGTCGATCACCACCGCGGTGGTGCGCCAGATCCGGAAGATCGGCGTCCCAGAGCCGGTGCGCGGCGTGGAGATCCATCGCGCGTGTTCGCTGTCGAACGCGTGCAGCTCCCCAGCGTCGTAGGCGAGCAGCGGCGCGCTGCTCACGTTGCCCGCGAGCCCGTCGACAGGTGCCCCGAGCGCCTCGTAGTGGCCAGTCTTCGGGGAGAATGCATAGCAGTCGAGCGGGCTCGTGAGCGCGAGCGTGGTCGTCGTGGCCAGCGGCGCGTGGCCAGCCGTCCCCGCGGGCGCGGTGTGCCATGCGCCCGTGAAGGCGCTGAACGCGTGGACGGCGCCGCCAGCGTCGACGATATGCGCGCAGGC
>JAYYEE010000098.1:0-2851 GCA_036160175.1 Planctomycetota bacterium | reverse complement strand
GCCTGGAGATCGAGCGCTTCGTCCAGCTGACCGAGGCGGCGCCTGACGATCCCTGAGTAATAGAGCGCCGGCCAGAACTCGGGCTGAAGGTGCAGCCAGATCTGATAGTCGGCGAGCGCCTGCTTCGGGTTCCGACCGCGCAAGCTGCGCTCAGAGGCCTTGGCGAAGCGCGCCTCAAAATCCGCGACGTCGAGCTGCAGCATCGCTCGAATAGCGCGATCGCGCGCAGACGCATCAAGCATCGTCCGCATCCCGGCGACCAGCTCTGCGCGGGCCTCAATGCGCTGCCCCATCGAGAAGAGGCAGAGCCCTAGACTGACCCGGTCATCGCCCGACAAGAGCCCTTTCAGCCCGACCAGCGACGCCGCCAACTTGGGCGGCGCGACACGGTCGGCGAGGTGCTCTTGCAGGCACTCGAGCAACACCCCGGCCCCGCGCGCACCGTCGCCCCACTCCGCGGCGCGCAGCGTCCGCTCGCGGATTCGCCGAAGGCCGCGCTCGACGAAGTCCCACGCGGCCTCCGCGCTGCCCTCGGCGAAGCTCAACTGGGCCAAGTGTGAGAAGAAGTCGGGGTGCCCGTCGACGGACAAGCCTTTCTCCCAGAGCCCGCGCGCGGCGTCCGGCTCCCCGCGTCGCGCCTTGAGGATCCCGAGACTCTCGAGTCCCCGAGACGGCGGCGGGTCTAGCTCGGTCGCGTACTCGAGCCACGCGAACGCGCGATCTTCCTCGCCCATCTCGCTCAGCTGCTCCGCGACCGCGACGCACGCCTCGCCATCGAACGGGTGCGCCGAGTAGCAGCGATCTAAGAAGCGCCGCACGCTTTCGCGGTCGATCCGCGCGCCGTGCAGCGCAAGCGCCGCGGTCGCGTTCGCGATGCGCAGCGCGAGCCCGAACGAAGGGTCCTGCTCGATCGCGTCGGCGAACGGCTGGATCAAGGCGCCGCGGTCCTCTGGGACAGCGATCTCAAGATCTCCGCTCAGCAGAATCGCGTTGTCGAGGCCGCGCAGGAAGGGCATGAAGGCAGCCCCCTTGTCGGTTAACAAACCCGTCGGCGGCTCATGGAAGGGGATCCCCAGCAACTTCGCGAGGCGGCGCGTGAGCTTCATCAACGCGGATACAGGGTCTCGGCGCGAGAGCACCATCCCCATCTTCTCGGTCACGAAGTCGCCGTCGTCGTCGTCCCGGAAGATGTGGAACTCTAAGTGCAAGCCACGTTCGGTCGGCTCGATCTCACCACTCACGACGGCGCGGACCGCGAGCTGAGGCGGCATCAGCTCGAAGGCCTCCTCTCGGTCTGGTGGCGCGTCGAGCTGCACCCAGGTGACCGGGCCCGAGTCTGCTGCCGACTGCAGCTCAAGCATCCCCGTTGGGCCTGCCTGACCCTGGTTGATCATCTGATGCACGAAGTCCGGGATCCGGCGCGCGACGACGCCCGCGTCGTAGCCCCCCCACTCCTCGCTCGGCAACGCCGCCAACGGCAAGAACATCACCTCCGGCTCACCGGGCTCTCCGTGGATGTCGCTTGGGTCGTTCATGAGACGTTGGCAGCGCCCGCGCCGACGGCAGGCTCTAGCGGCATTATCCCGGCGGCCACGCCAGCGGCCGACCAGCGAGCACGTGCACGTGCAGGTGGAACACCGTCTGCCCCGCGCCTGCGCCGTTGTTGATGACGATCCGCGAGCCGCCCTCTTCGAGACCCAGCTCGCGGGCGACCTCAGACGCGACGACTAGCAGGTGTCCGAGCACGGCCGCGTCCTCCGGCTTGGCGTCATGCAACGACGCGATCGGACGCTTGGGGACGACGAGGAAGTGCGTCGGCGCTTGCGGCGCGACGTCCCGGAAGGCCATGCAGTCCTCGTCTTCATGCAGCACGTCTGCAGGGATCTCGCCACGCAAGATGCGCGCGAACACGTTCGTAGGATCGTAACTCAAAGGCTGCAAGTCCGACGGCATGGCAGGCGGACGCTCTGCTGCGACAGTAAGGCCGCGCTGGCGCGAAGCTCAAGCCCTCCGCAGACAAGAAACAGACGGGGTTCGGTGCACCGCGAACCTCGCGTGTGGGCTACTTTCCACGGATGCGCCACACTCCGCTCGTGATCGGGATCTCGGGAGGCTCCGGCAGCGGCAAGACGTCGCTGACGCGCGCCCTCGTCGAGTTGCTCGGCCCCGATGGGTGCAGCGTGCTCGATCACGACAGCTACTACCGCGACCTCAGCGACCGCCCGCTGCCGCTTCGTGAGCGCGTCAACTTCGACCACCCCGACAGCCTGGAGAACGACCTGCTGGCGCGCCACCTCCGCGACCTCTCGCGCGGCGTCGCGATCGAGCGACCGATCTACGACTTCGCGACGCATACGCGCACCGCGGAGAGCGAGCGGGTCGCCCCTCAGTCGATCGTGATCTGCGAGGGCATCTTGCTGTTGGCGGTCCCCGAGCTGCGCCGCTCGTTTGACCTGCGCGTGTTCGTCGACGCGCCGGCCGATGTGCGCGCGCTGCGGCGCGTGAAGCGCGACATCGCCGAGCGGGGCCGGACGGTCGACTCCGTCTTGAAGCAATACCTAGAGACGGTCCGGCCGATGCACGAGCAGTTCGTCGAGCCCGCGCGGCGCACCGCCGACATCGTCATGCACTGGCGGCAAGATCCCGCCGCGCAGGCGCAGCGCGTGATCGACGCGATCCGCGCTCGCCGCGACGGCGCGCCGCTCGAGACGTCTTCTTAGCGGACTCGTAAGCCCGCAGGCATGAGCGCGTAGACCCGCGCCTTGCCGTCGCTCGTGAGCGCCTCGCGGAGCACGCCCAAGACCTCTCCGAACGGACCGCACTGCGCGATCACCGTCTCGAGCAGGCCGCC
>JAYYEE010000097.1:0-6524 GCA_036160175.1 Planctomycetota bacterium | reverse complement strand
GTCGCGGCGCGAGCTGCGGCGCGGGCGGTCCTCGTCGTCGTCGCGGCGCGAGCTGCGGCGCGGGCGGTCCTCGTCGTCGTCGCGGCGCGAGCTGCGACGCGGGCGGTCCTCGTCGTCGTCGCGGCGCGAGCTGCGGCGCGGGCGGTCCTCGTCGTCGTCGCGGCGCGAGCTGCGGCGCGGGCGGTCCTCGTCGTCGCGCTCCTCGCGGCGGCCACGGCGTGGGCGGCGCTCTTCGCGCTCACCCTCCTCTTCGTCGCGACGCGGGCGGCGACCCCGGGACGGGCGGTCGTCGCCGTCTTCCCGATCTTCGCGCGAGCGGCGCGGGCGGCGCTCTTCGCGGTCTCCGCCCTCTTCATCGCGGCGACCACGGCCGCCGCGCGGGCGCTCCTCGCGCTCTTCGCCACCATCGCCGTCACCTTCGGCCGGCTCCATCAGCGCCTTACGGCTCAGCTTCACCTTGCCGAAGTCATCGATCGCGATGACCTTGACCTCGACCTCGTCGCCGATGCGCACGACGTCGGTGACCGCGCGGATGAACTCGTTGGAGAGCTCGCTGACGTGCACCAGGCCTTCTTGGCCGGGCAGGATCTCGACGAACGCGCCGAACTCCTTGATCGCCGTGACGCGGCCCTTGTAGACCGTGCCCAGCTCGACCTCGGCGGTCATCGCCGTGATGTGCTCGAGGCACTTGTCGACCTTCTCGCCGTTGACGCCGGTGATGGTGCACATCCCGTTGTCTTCGATCGAGATCTTGACCTCGTACTCCTCCTGCATCGAACGGATGTTCTTGCCGCCGGGGCCGATGATCAGGCCGATCTTCTCGCTCGGCACTTGGACCGACTCGAGGCGCGGCGCGTTCGGGCTGAGCTGCTTGCGCGGCGAACGCAGCGCCTTGAGCATCTCGCGCAAGATGTGCAGGCGGCCTTCCTTGGCCTGCTCTAGCGCCTCGGCGAGGATCTCACGGGTGAGCCCTTCGCACTTGATGTCCATCTGCAGCGCGGTGATCCCGCGGCCGGTGCCGACGACCTTGAAGTCCATGTCGCCGCAGCCGTCTTCGCTGCCGAGGATGTCCGACAAGATCGCGTAGTCCTTGCCCTCCATCACGAGACCCATCGCGATGCCTGCGACCGGCTGCTTGATCGGGACGCCGGCGTCCATCATCGAGAGCGTGCCGGCGCAAGCCGTCGCCATCGACGACGAGCCGTTCGACTCGAGGATCTCGCTGGTGACCCGGATCGTGTAGGGGAACTCGTCGACTGCCGGGAGCAGCGGCTCGAGGCCACGCTCCGCGAGCGCGCCGTGGCCGATCTCGCGACGGCCCGGCGCCAGCATGCGCTTGGTCTCGCCGACGGAGAACGGGGGGAACGCGTAGTGCAGCAGGAAGCGCTTGCGCGGCTCCGGCATCAACCCGTCGATGATCTGCTGCGCGTCCGTGCCGGCCAGGGTGACGACGCCGAGGGCTTGCGTCTCCCCGCGGGTGAACAGCACGGAGCCGTGGACGCGCGGCAGCACGCCGACCTCGATCGTGATGGGACGGATCTCTTGCGGATCGCGGCCGTCGGCGCGCACGCCCTTGTCGAGGATCGACTCGCGCTCGCCCTTCTTGACCAGGTTCCCGATGATCTCGCCGACCTTCTTATCGTGCGCCTTCGCCTCGGCCTCGCTCATGCTCGCCGGGGCCGCGAAGTCGGCGACGGCGTCCGCCTTAGCCGCCTTGATGGCTGCCTGCCGGACCTGCTTGATGCCGAGCGTCAGCGGGGCAGCGCGCAGCGCCTTGCCGTGCTTCTTCTCGATCTTCGCCTCGAGCTTGGTGTCAGCCACGGGAGCTTCGAACTCCATCTTTGGCTTGCCGGCCTTCTCAGCCAGCTCTTCGACCATCTCGACGACTTCCTTGATGACCTCGTGCGCCTTCGCGAGGGCCTCGAGGACGACGTCCTCCTTCACCTCTTTGGCGCCGGCCTCCACCATCACGACCGCGTCCGAGTGGCCCGCGACGGTGAGGTTCAGCTTGTTCTCCTCGCTCTGGAGCTGGGTCCAGGTCGGGTTCACGACCAAGTCGCCGTCGACGTAGCCCATGCGGACCATGCCGAGCGAGCGGCCGTGGGGCAGCGAACTCACGGCCAGCGCCGCGAAGCTCGCGATCGCGGCGAGGATGTCGCCGTCGTTCTCGCGATCGCTGGCGATGCACTGCGACAACACCTGCACGTCCCGACGGAAGCCGTCCGGGAACATCGGCCGGATCGAGCGGTCGATGATGCGGCAGGTCAGGATCTCCTTGGTGTTCGGCCGGCCTTCGCGCTTGAAGAAGCCACCGGGGATGATGCCGGCAGCCGACATCTTCTCGCGGTAGTCGACCGTCAGCGGGAAGAAGTCCATGTGATCGGGCGCCTTGCTGCTGTTTGCCGCAGCGAAGACGACGGTGTCGCCGTACCGAGCGAGCACCGCACCGTCGGACAGCTTGGCCATCCGGCCCGTCTCGAGGGTCAGCGTGCGACCGCCGATCTCGCGCTCTACGACCACCTGGCCGCTAGGAGCGTCGGAGGCTTTGGAGCTGGTCTTCTTGGCCGCCTTCTTCGCGACCTTCTTGGTCGCCTTCTTGGTGGTCTTGCGGGTAGTGGAACTGCGCGTCTTCTTCGCCGCGCTCGCGCCCTCGGCGCTCTTCTTGGTTGCCATTGGCTTTCTAGATTCTCTTCTCTTGGAAATCAGCGAATCGCTGGCGAGCTCCGACCAGCCCCTACCTGGGGCTCACGGCCAGACCGCGGACCTCCTGTCCGCACTGCCAGCAGGCGTGCCCGGCGTGGAAACGGCCAGGCACAGTGGCGCCGCGACGGGATCTCCGTTCGCTGGCGCAGATCGACCGCGCGCTTCGGCGCCGGTCACTTGGGGTGAAGCGAGCCCCGGCCAAGCGCCGGCTGGATCGCCTCGAAGTGTTGGGGAAGGTGTTCTCCTGGTTGGACAGCGAACTGCTCTGCAGATCGATGCCGGCGCCTGCAGGACCGCAGGGTCTAGCCGCGGAGGCCGAGCTTGGCGGCCAATTCGGCGTGCTTCTGCGGATCTGTGCGGCGCAGGTAGTTACGCAGCTTGTTGCGCCGGTTGACCTTGGCCAGCAGACCGTGACGGCTGTGGTGGTCCTTGGGGTGGCGCTGCATGTGCGTGGTCAGCTCCTTGATCTGCGCCGTGAGCACGGCGATTTGAACCTCCGGCGACCCACTGTCGGTGTCGTGGCGGCGGTTCTCGGAGATGATCTGCTTCTTGGTTTCGCTTTCGATGGTCATCCCTGCGTCCTCGTAGTTAGGTTCAGAACCAACGCGCCAGAACAGGGCTTCCGGATGCGCGGTCGGCCCGACCGAAGGAACCGGCCAGGCAGGCTTCCGACCGAATGGGCCGGATTCTGCGGGAGCAGGATAGCGACCTCGCGCCCCCACCCGCAAGCGCTCTGGGTAATTCCGCTCCGGTTTGTGGAAAGGAATCGAGATCCGGCGACGCCGTATTTCGGCCCGGCGTCCTGCGAGCGCCCCGACCGCAGCGAGGTTAGCCCCCGCCGCTCGGGACTCAGCGGACGATGCGGCTCGGCAGCTGCAGCAACAGCTCGTGGACCGCGAGCTCGACGCAACTCCGCGCCAGCGCGTCCCGGCCCCGCGGCGCCGCGCGGGCGCCGCCCGCCTTGACTCGGCCCTCGATCGAGCCGCTCCAGAGCGGCGTGGCGTCGCTGCCAACCATCGCCGCGTCGAGGCGGAAGGAGACCTTCCGCGTCGACATCAACAGCGACTCGTCCCACTTCGACACCCTGACGGCGAGCACCGCGTCGTCCTTGCCGCTCGTGGCATAGGCCGCCAGGGCCTCGGGAGTGACGATGGACTCCCCCGCAGGCGCCGCGCCCCGCGTCGACGCGTCGACCCAGGTTTGGCGCGTCGGCGTGTAGAGCCGCTCCGGGAGCTGCCGATTGATCTCCTGACGCATGTAAGTCAGGTGGCGATCGACGCTGCCTCCCTTGGTCCCGTCTTCAATCGGGAGCAGCGAGACAATGGAGGGGCTCTTCGAGCCGAACTCCTTAGCTGTCACGAACGTAGAGTCGACGTCGACCGGGTTGGGGGTCTGGCAGCCCGCGAGCAGCAGGACCCCACACGCAGCCGCGCAGTTGACGAAGCCGCGCGCGGACGAAAGAAGCTTGTTGACCATGGTTGACCGTTCCTCAGCAGAGGTTCGACCTGACCATAGCAAGGTCGCGGGGCAGGTTTAAGCGCAAGGTTGGGTCCGGCGCGACGTAAACGACCCTAGGTCCGCCTGAGCGCCGCGCAACGCGCGGAAACCCCGCGACCAGCGCTGGGCGCCGCCTCAGCGACGGCGGCGACGCCCCTTGAAGGTGCGGTGGCCGGTCTTCTTCTGCGCCACCATGTCGTCGACGGCCTTCTCGGCGGCCTTGTAGTCCTTGTTGAGCAGCGCGTCCTCAAGGTCGAGCATCGCGCGGATCATCTTGTTCATCGCGAGGCGGTAGTTCTTCACGAACTCCGCCTGCTTGTCCTTGGGCTGCTGGCCCGTGATGCGCGGCGGGTGCTGCTTCGACTCGTGCAGGGCAGCCTGCGCCGCTGCGACCTCTGCCATCGGCGCCTTGTCCGTCGGCTTCTCCAGAAAGTCGATCACGGCGTCGAGCGCCCTGTCGAACTTCTTCATCTCTGCCTTGATCGGCGGGGTCTGCGGCTTGGCGTCCTCCTGCGCGTATAGCGCGACGGTCGGCAGCGTGAGAGAGAGCAGCGAGGCGAGGAGAGTGTTGCGCATCATGAGAGCGATCGGGGTCGGGGTTGCCTTGACGTATGCAAGCAGCAACCGATCCGGATGAAAAGGCGCCCGTAGCAATCGCGTCACACAACAGCGGCCTAGGCCGTGACTCGCCGCCGCCGCGCTAGTACCCTCCCCCGCATGTTCCGAACCAGCGCCCTCGTCGGGTTGATGCTCGCCGCGATCGCGGCCTGCAGCGCCGAGCCGATCGACACGAAGCGAGCCGAACCAGCCAAGCAGCCCGACAAGCTCAGGCTGACCTACTTCAACGTCGACGGTTGATTCCTCTGCGGCAAGGTCGTGCCCATCGTGAATGGGCTCGCAACGCAGTATGGAGACCGGGTGGACTTCGAGGTCGTCTCGACGAAGGCCGAAGGTGCGGCGGCGCGCATCGCGCACTACGGCTTCGACATCCACGGCATGGTGGTCACTGACCAGCAGGATCAGGTCCTCTGGAAGGAAGTGGGACACATGATGAAGGCGCCCGGCGTCCAGCAGCAGCTCGACGCGTTGCTCGCGCGCTGACGCGCGGCGGCGCCTAGACCGCGCGCACGGACATGCTGACCGCGACGCCCTCGCTGCCGACCTTTCCCGACGCGGCGAACGCGCCGGCAGCTGCGGGGCCGAGCTCGAGCTCCGCCGCTAGCACCTGCGCCTTGACGTAGTCCACGTGCTGCTGGAGCGCCGCGCGCACGTCGCCGTCGACCTCGGCGGTGAGGTGGATGCGGTCGCTGACGTGCAGGCCGGCGTCCTTGCGCGCTTGCTGCACGAGGCGCACGAAGTCGCGCGCGACGCCCTCGGCCTCGAGCGCGGGCGTCACCTCCGTGTCGAGCACCAACACGACGTCGTTGCTGGACAACGCCGCCGCGGTGATGCCGTCCTTGGGCTGGAGCTGCAGCACGAACTCACCCGGCTCGAGCGTGACCCCGCCAGCGACCGCGCGGTCCCCGTCGAGCTGCCAGTCCCCCGACCGGGTCGCAGCGAGCACTGCCTTCATCTGCTTGCCGAGCTTGGGGCCGAGCGCCTTCGCGTCCACCTGCAAACGGAAGGTCCCGTACTGCTCCAGGTCGTCCGCGAAGTCGACTGCCTTGATGTTGAGCTCGTCCTGCAAGAGGTGCACGAAGGGCTCCATCTGCCGTGCGTCGGCCCCCGCCAGCGTGACCTTAGGCAGCGGCAGGCGCGTGCGCAGCTTCTGATGCTCGCGCAGCGACAGGCCGACCGAGCAGCCGTCGCGCACGCGGTCCATCTCGCGCGTTAACGCCTCGTCCTGCGGGAACTGCGCCGCGTCGGGCCAGCCCGCGAGGTGCACCGACACCTCACCGGTGAGGCCCGTGTAGACCTGCTCCGTCAGCATGGGCAGCAGCGGCGCTGTGACCTGGCAGAGCGTGACCAGGCACGTGTAGAGCGTGTCGTAGGCGCTCTGCCGATCGGCGTCCCCAGTCTCGCCCCAGAAGCGCGGCCGGCTGCGACGGATGTACCAGTTGTTAAGCGCGTCGAGGTACTCGCGCACGACCTCACAAGTGCCTGCGAGGTCGTAGCCGTCCATCCGCTGCTGGACCTGCTCGACGAGCGCGCGCGTCTTGCCGAGCGCGTAGCGATCCAGGACAGCCTCCTGGTCGTAGCGCAGCCGCGCGGTCACGCCGTCGGTGTTCGCGTAGAGCGTGAAGAAGTAGTAGGCGTTCCAGATCGGGTTCAGCACGAGGCGCACGACCTCGTGCATCTGCTTGCCGTCCTTGCTGATGGCGAGG